>NZ_JAGRRB010000002.1:0-252523 GCF_018223925.1 Klebsiella sp. 10 | reverse complement strand
ATGGGGTGGTGGCCGGACCGACGGCGCGCGCCATCCTGGACCATATTTTTGTCCCGCAGCAGGCATCTTCGGCGGCAGCCGATGTGCCGCAGCGTGACAGCGCCGATGCCCAGTAAGCGACAGGACTTATTCCGCAGGCGCATCGTCCATAGTAATTGGTTATTTGTCCCATCGTCTTCCCGGCGGCATAGTGTTTTACGGGAACATGACCCGGAGCGAGGAGGAAAGGTGACACGTAACCGATTACTGCTGGTCCAGACCGGCACGCCGCCGACGGCCATTCGCCAGGCGCATGGCGATCTGCCGCGCTGGTTTCGCACGCTGCTGGCGCCGTGGCAGACGCAGCTCACCACGGTGCGGGTGTTTGAAGATGAACCGCTGCCGACGCCGGATAACCAGACCATAGCGGTGCTGACCGGCTCGTGGGCGATGGTAACCGATCGTCTGGCGTGGAGCGAACGGACCGCCGACTGGATCCGGCAGGCGGTGGCTATCGACATGCCGCTGTTCGGCGTTTGTTATGGTCATCAACTGATGGCCCATGCCCTGGGGGGCGAGGTGGCGTATCATCCTGGCGGGCGGGAAAGCGGCAGCCAAACCATTACGCTGTCGCCATGGGGTATCGATGATCCGCTGCTGAGCGGCCTGCCGGCTACATTTCCTGCGCATCTGAGCCATTTGCAAACCGTGACTCGTCTGCCGGAAGGGGCCACGGTGCTGGCCGCGTCCTCCCACGATCCCCACCAGATTGTGCGCTATGGGCCGCACGCGGTCTCTACGCAATTTCACCCGGAATTTACCGCGCCGATAGCCCGTTCGCTGATCCGCCACCGGGAGGCGGTGCTGCAGGCGGAAGGTATTGACGCGCAGCGGTTACACGACGAGGTGCAGGAGAGCCCGCAGGGCGCGGCGATCCTTACGCGCTTCGTCAGCGCCTTTCTGACCCCGGATGCCCCCGGCCATTAATCCCCTGTCGTGAACAGCACCTGCCAGCGGCGACGCCGGCGGGTCATTTCGCGTGCCAGATCGGCCACCTCTGCAACGCGCAGCGCGTCAACCGCCTGCGGCGTTAGCTCTGGTAAACCATACTCCTGACGCAGGGCGGACAGCGCCCGCGCCTCTGGCGGCCTGCTGGCGCGGATCTGAGCGGCCAGGCGCTGCTGTAGCGGTCTGAAGGTCGCCTCATCCATGGGGGCCAGCTGGCGCAGAAAGTCTTTACCACAGCGCAGCAATTCCCCGGCGCGGCGATCCGGGGACTGGAGCGCCATCAGCAGCCCGTCGCGATCGGCGACCCGCTGATAGCGGCAGCTCACCACATAGCCAATCTGCTGCTCCACCCGCAGGCGCTGGAAAAATAGCGGCTCACAATGCTGCGCCAGCAGCCGCAGGGCCGCCAGCGAGGCGCCATCCGGCAGCGGAATGAAGACCAGCAGCGCCGTATCGCCTCCCGGATAAACCAGACGTTCGACGCCGCGGCGGCAGGGTGCCGGAGCGGGCATCGGCGGATTAACCGGGGCGGTAATCAGGCTCAGCTGACGCGCTACCCACTGCGCATCTTCTGCGCTGCCGCCGGCCAGGGCCGCCAGCCAACCTTCCTGATGCCCGGATGTACCCAGCCGTTCGGGGAGTTGAGCCATGAGATGACGGATAGCGATACTTTCCGGCGGTGGGGTCGGCGAGGCCACCGGGAGCGCGAGCTGCCGCAGAATGGCCTGCAGGATCGCCTCCGGCCGTCGGCCGGGCTCCGGCAGCTGGAGGGTCAACTGCCAGCTGCCGTCGAACAGATGCCACTCGCCGTGTCCCCCGGCATGGCGCAGGGCGGCAAGCAGTGGGCGCAGCTGTTCCCCACGCGCCAGCCCCTCGGCCTGATCGGGCGAGCAGTAGAAGGGCGGTCGCAGCAGGAGCCTCGGCGGATCTCCCGGTGACGGGAGGTGGAGCAGCGGCGCGGCTTTCTCCGGGCATTTGGCAACGAGATCGCCAGCGGCCTGCGGATAAAAAGCGAACGCCAGCGCCGGGTCAGACTCAGGGCGGCGGCGCCAGCGGCTAAGCGGCAGGCTAAAGCCCTGGGTGGCAACAGGCTCCCCTGGGGAAACGGTCTGACAGGCCAGGCTGACCGACGGGGCGGCCTGCAGGGCGGCGCAAAAATCGGCGAACCCGGCGGGCGGCGCGCCGGGGGCAAAGCCGAATGCCCGCTGGCGCAGCTGATCGAGAGGCGACAGCGCCTGAAAGCGGCGGCGGGATAGCTGATAGTAGTGTAGCTGCTGCTCAGGCGTCGTTTGCTGTAGCGCCTGCAGCCAGTGGGTTATCTGCCGGTCGACCTCTTCCGGCCGGTCGCTGGCGAAGACCAGCGCCAGCCAGCCGAGGTGCCGATCCTGATACAGCCAGTTCAGCGCCACATCCCCGGCCAGCCGGCGCTGGCGCAGGCCGGCCATCAGGCTGCCGGGGGCTTCATCCAGCAAAAACTCGCGCAGTAACGTGACGTTGTCACTTAAAGCGATCAGCGGGCAGCGCCACAGCGCGGGCTGGCTGGAGACCTCCAGCTGCAGTGCAGTGAACTCGCCCAGGCGCAGCGGCGGCGCCGGCGGCGGCGCCTCGCCTGCGGCAAGCCCGGCGGCGAAACGGGCCGCCAGCTCGCCGAGCGCCTCCAGCGACTGCGGCCCCTGCAGCCAGAGCTGCATTCGCTGGGCGACGTAATGGGTGCGGTGAAAATCGCCTAAGGCGGCCTGCAGCGCAGCGAGATCGCCCGCCAGCGCGTCGGCGCTGCCTACCTGAAAGCGGCGAAACGCCGCGGGCGCGCTGGCGGCGTGGCGCACCGCGGCTTCCCGGCGCGATGGCTCATGCTGCTGGATCAGGCGGTACTCGGCGTCAATCACCGCCACTTCGCGCTGAATATCTTCCCTGAGCAGCAGCGGGGCCTGCAGCATCTCCTGTAGACGCGCGACACCGTCAGCCAGAGCATCGGCGGCAACCTCGAAAAAGAACGCGCTATGGCGAGCCAGGGTGGTGGCATTCACGCTTCCGCCCTGGCGCTGCACCCAGCCCATCAGTCGGTCATCATCCTGGTAGCGCTCTCCGCCGTAAAACAGCAGATGTTCCAGCAGGTGCGCCAGCCCAGGGAAGCGCGACGGTTCGTGGTGGCTGCCGGCGGCGACCCGCGCCAGGGCAGCCGCGCGATCCGCCTGCGGCTGATGGACCAGGGTGGCCTGCAGGCCGCCCGGCAAAGTGACGGTGCGGGTCGCCAGCGTCATTACAGGTCCCGGGTTTGGAAGATCAGCTGCGAGCGGGTACGGTTGCGGAACTGCAGCTGGCTGACTTTTATGTCGCTGCAGGCCGCTTCGCGCCGGGCCTCGAGGATTTTGTGATGATGCGGGGATTTGCTGCACACCGGGTCGGCGTTATCGGCGCTGCCGGTCAGCATAAAGGCCTGGCAGCGGCAGCCGCCGAAGTCCTTCTCTTTTTCATCACAGGAGCGGCACGGCTCCGGCATCCAGTCATACCCGCGGTAGCGATTGAAGCCGAATGAGTCATACCAGATCGATTCCAGACTCTGCTCCAGCACCGACGGAAACGCCACCGGCAGCTGGCGCGCGCTGTGGCAAGGCAGGGCGGTGCCTTCCGGGGTGACGCTGAGGAAAATCGATCCCCAGCCGCCCATGCAGCCTTTCGGCCGCTCTTCGTAATAGTCCGGGGTGACGAACAGCAGGTTGGTGAGGTTGCCGCTGGCGGCCATTTTCTGCCGGTAGTCAGCGACCACCTGCTCGGCGCGGGCGATCTGTTCCCGGGTCGGCAGCAGCCCTTCGCGATTAAGAAACGCCCACCCGTAGAACTGGCAGGTGGCCAGCTCAACGTCATCGGCTTCCAGCTCAATGCACAGCTCGATAATTTTATCGAGCTGGTCGATGTTGTGCCGGTGGAGAACGAAGTTGAGCACCATCGGGTAGTCGCGCGCTTTCACGGCTTTGGCCATGGCCAGCTTCTGCTGGAAGGCTTTTTTGTTGCCGGCCAGCGCGGCGTTGAGCACTTCATCGCTGGCCTGGAAGCTAATCTGGATATGGTCCAGCCCGGCCTCGCTGAAGGCGTCCAGTTTGCTCTCCGTCAGCCCTATCCCGGAGGTGATCAGGTTGGTATAGAACCCGAGGTCGCGCGCGGCGCGGATCAGCTCCGGCAGATCTTTACGGGTCAGCGGCTCGCCGCCGGAAAAGCCCAGCTGAACGCTGCCCATCGCCCGCGCCTGGCGAAAGACCTCGATCCATTGTTCGGTGGTCAGCTCCTTATCCTGCCGGGCGAAGTCCAGCGGATTGGAACAGTAGGGACACTGCAGCGGGCAGCGGTAGGTCAGCTCCGCCAGCAGCCACAGCGGCGGATTGACGGTGGGTTTACTCTGGCTCACGGCAGGTGATCCACTTCTGTTGACAGGCGATCTGCAGGAACTCGATGACGTCGTCATCGACGCCGCCGGCTCCCGGGAAACGTTCATTAAGCATGGCGATAATCGCCGCGACGTCGCGCCGGCCATCGACCAGCTCGAGGATCGCCGCGGCGGTCTCATTGAGTTTGGCCATACCCTCCGGATAGAGGATCACATGGCTCTCCTGGGCGGCTTCCCACTGCAGTCGGTAGCCGCGACGAAAGGCAACTATGGACGTTTTCTGCATGATTACACCAGTCGGGTCGTGTGCCAGGCCGCCTTGTCGGTGACCGTGTGATAGGGCGGGCGCTGCAGGGCATAGGCCATGGTCATGGCATCGAGCATCGACCACAGAATGTCGAGCTTAAACTGCAGGATCTCCAGCATCCGGTTCTGTTTTTCAGCGCTGTCGCAGTAGGCCTTCGCCAGCGCCAGGCCATGCTCAACGTCGCGATTGGCCTGGCTCAGACGACTGCGGAAGTAAAAGTAGCCTTCCTCTTTGATCCATGGATAATGCTGCGGCCAGCTGTCGAGGCGCGACTGATGGATCTGTGGGGCGAACAGCTCGGTCAGGGAGCTGCAGGCCGCCTCCTGCCAGCAGGCGCGACGAGCGAAATTAAGATAGGCATCCACCGCGAAGCGCACGCCGGGCAGCACGTGACGCTCGCTGAGCAGATCGTCGCGGCTCAAACCGACCGCTTCCCCCAGCCGCAGCCAGGCTTCAATCCCGCCGTCCTCGCCGTGGCTGCCGTCGTGGTCGAGGATCCGCTGCACCCATTTGCGCCGGGTCTGCGCATCCGGGCAGTTGGCCATAATTGCCGCGTCTTTCAGCGGAATAGTGGTCTGGTAATAAAACCGGTTCGCCACCCAGCCCTGAATTTGCTCGCGGGTCGCGTCGCCGTTATGCATGGCGATGTGGTAAGGGTGGTGAATATGGTAGAAGGCGCCTTTAGCCCGCAGAGCCTCTTCAAAGGCCTGCGGCGACAGCGTGTCAGTGATCAGCATGCGGTATCCTGAAGGGTGATTGCCATCCCGTCCCAGCTCACTTCGATCCCCTGTTGCGTTAGCGCCTGGCGCTGGGGAGACTGCTCGTTAAGGATCGGGTTGGTGTTATTAATATGAATGAGAATTTTGCGTTTTGCCGGCAGAGAGGCCAGCAGGGCCATCATCCCGTGCTCGTCGCCGAGCGCCAGGTGGCCCATATCGCGGCCGGTATTGCGCCCGACGCCGGCGGCCTGCAGCTCGTCATCCTGCCAGACGGTGCCATCGATCAGCAGACAGTCCGCTTTTTGCAGCCACGGTAGCAGGGCTTCATCCGGCTCACCCAGCCCCGGGGCATAGAACAGCGTCTGCCCGTTGCGGCGGTTTTCGATAAACAGCGCCACGTTATGACCCGGCAGCGGCCGGTCGCGATACGGCGAATAGGGCGGCGCGTTGCTGGCGATAGGCACCGCGGTAAACTGCAAATCAGGACAGGCGTCAACGGTAAAAGGCTGCTGCGGAGCGATGGGATGATGCACCAGGCCGCCGTTCCAGTGCCGCAGCATGGTAAACACCGGGAAGCCGGTGGAGAGATCCTCATGAACCTCCGGGGTGCACCAGACCTGATGTGGGCAGCCTTCCCGCAGGCTCAGCAACCCGGTGGTGTGGTCGATCTGGCTGTCGGTGAGAATAATGCCGCCGATATGCGTTCCGCGCAGTACGCCGGCTTTATTTAACTCGGGGGTATGGGCAATCTGCTGGCTGATATCCGGCGAGGCGTTGCACAGCACCCACTCTTTACCGTTGTCGCTGACGATAATTGACGACTGGGTGCGGGGGGCAGCCTGAATGGTGCCATCGCGCAGACCCTGACAGTTGGCGCAGTTGCAGTTCCATTGCGGGAAACCGCCGCCGGCGGCGGAACCGAGGACTTTAATGAACATGAAGACGGACCGGGTAATGAATGAAGGTGCCCGCGCGAACGGCGGGCGGGGCGATTAACGGTTAGAAATGTACAGCGTCACTTCCAGACCGAGACGTAAATCGATAAAAGCAGGTTTCTTCCACATGTTTTGTTCCTCTTAAAAATGACTACAGGCCTCACGGATAATGGTGGATCTGTGATGGCTGCCGCATATTGCGCTTCACCGGGAGAGAGATCAACCCGGAATCTGTAAGGAATTAACTTTATGTTTACAATATAACCTATTGTTGCCAAACATTTTTTAATACCCGTAGCCAGTTCCGCCACAGCAGCTTATCCAGCACCAATTGATCATAGCCGCTAGCGCGCAAGGTATTGATAAGCCGCGGTAAGCCGGCCACATCGCCCAGCTCGTCCGGCAGGGTGATGCCGTCAAAATCCGAGCCAAGGGCCACATGATCCTCACCCATTATGTTAATAAGATAGTCGATATGCCGGACAATGGTGGTTAAGGGCGTGTCGCTATCGCGCCGGCCGTCGGCGCGCAGGAAAGCATTGCCGAAATTGACGCCCACCACGCCGCCGCTGTCGCGGATCGCCCGCAGTTGCTGGTCGGTCAGATTGCGCGGCTGCGGGCACAGGGCGTGGGCATTGGAGTGGGTGGCCACCAGCGGTGACGTTGAGTGATGGGCGGTATCCCAGAACGCTTTTTCATTCATATGAGACACGTCAATCTGCATCTTCAAGGCATTGGCCTGCTTAATCAGATCGATACCTGACGCAGTCAGTCCAGGCCCAGTGTCCGGGCTACCGGGAAACGAACCGTTAACGCCGCTGCCGAAGCGGTTCGCAATGTTCCAGAACGGACCAATGCTGCGGACCCCGGCGGCATAAAAGGCCTGCAGGTCGCGGCCCTCGCCATCAAAACCTCCGGCACCCTCAATATGCGCCACCATCGCCAGTACCTTATCCTCGCGGCAGCGTTCGATATCCGCCGCGCTCAGACACAATCTCAAGCGTCCAGCGGAGTGGGCGATAAGTTGCTTCAAGATGGCCAGTTGCTGCCAGAGGATATCGATCGGATCCCATCGTTGGCTGGCGTATTGCGGCGTCATACGGGCAATATATTCCTGCGGTGGCACGAATAGCGCGAATAGCCCGCCGGCAAATCCGCCTTGCAGCATGCGCGGATAGTCGAGATGGCCGTTCTCAATCCCGGCAAAGAAGGCGCTCACCGGATCCTCGCGATGGTGAAGCCAGAGATTCAGCAGCAGGTCATTGTGACCATCAAAAATCGCCATAGCGGGTTCCTGCGTTCTTAAGTGGTGAAAAATGCCTGCCACGGTAACGGATTTATCTCCCGGGGCAAGCATAAATTCACATGCCCGCAACAATTGCCAACCTCGACTTTGTATCACACTGTATCTCGCGGCGCAGCGCTGACATTAAGAGATAAAAATGGCCCCGGTCGGGCACATGGCGGATACAAATTTCCGTTTTACTGGTCACGTACTCTCTTGATGACGATAAAAGGTGAGAAAACGATGAACAGATTATCCCTGATCCGCTATACCAGCGCCGTGGCGCTGGGGTTATCCACCCTGTGGTCCGCCGCCGTTTGCGCCGCTGAAGACGCGGGGGCGTTCGACAAGATCCAGCAGATCCGCGCCGGCGACCTGAATATTGGCTACGTGGATATCGGCCCGCGCGACGGCCAGCCGGTGATCCTGCTGCACGGCTGGCCCTACGACATTCAGAGCTATGCCCAGGTGGCGCCGGCTCTAGCGCAGAAGGGTTACCGGGTGATCGTGCCGTATCTGCGTGGCTACGGCACGACCCGTTTCCTCTCCGCCAGCACGCCGCGTAACGGTCAGCCGTCGGCGATGGCGGCCGATATTGTCCATCTGATGGACGCCCTTAACATCAGGCAGGCGGATCTGGCCGGTTTTGACTGGGGCGCGCGCACGGCGGATATCGTCGCCGCGCTGTGGCCGCAGCGGGTGAAATCCCTGGTCTCGGTGAGCGGGTATCTGATCAGCAGTCAGCAGATTGGCGAAAAACCGCTGCCGCCGCAGGCTGAGCTGTCGTGGTGGTATCAATTCTATTTTGCCACCCCGCGTGGGGAGGCCGGTTACCGGCAAAACACCCACGACTTTGCGAAATTTATCTGGCATCAGGCGTCGCCGCAGTGGCAATTCAGCGACGCGACCTTTGCCAAAACCGCCCGGGCGCTGGATAACCCGGACCATGTGGCGATCACCATCAGCAACTACCGCTGGCGCCTGGGGCTGGAGAAAGGGGAAGCGAAGTATGCCGGCTATGAACAACGGCTGGCGGCGCTACCGCCGATAACCGTGCCCACCATCACCCTGGAAGGGGCGAATAACGGCGCGCCGCATCCGGCTCCCGCCAGCTACCGTGCCAAATTTACCGGTAAATATGAGCACCGGGATCTGCCGGGAGCGGTGGGCCATAACCCGCCGCAGGAGGATCCGACGGCGTTTGTGCAGGCGGTGGTGGACGCCGATCGTTTGTAACCCGCGCCTTGCCGGCGGCGCGACGTTGCGCTTCCGGCAACACGGCTTATGCTTGTGAAGAGTTTATTTTGCCGCAGGAGCAACCTTTGGAGCGTATTGACCACATCCTGGTCGTCGACGACGACCGCGACATCCGGGAACTGATTGTCGACTATCTGGAAAAATCGGGATATCGCGCCAGCGGCGCGGCGAACGGCAAAGCCATGTGGTCGGTACTCAAAAACCATCAAATTGACCTGATTGTGCTGGATATTATGATGCCGGGCGAGGATGGCTTAACGCTCTGTCGCCAGCTGCGCGCTAACCCGCAGCAGGATATCCCGGTGCTGATGCTCACCGCCCGCACCGATGACAGCGACCGGATCCTCGGCCTGGAAATGGGGGCTGACGATTATCTGATTAAGCCCTTTGTGGCCCGCGAACTGCTGGCGCGCATCAAAGCCATTTTACGCCGCACCCGGGCGCTGCCGCCGAACCTGCAGATCACCGAGGCGGGCAGGCTGATCGCCTTTGGCGACTGGCTGCTCGACACTGCCGCTCGCCATTTGCTTGACGACAGCGGGGCGATTGTCGCCCTCAGCGGGGCGGAGTATCGGCTGCTGCGGGTGTTTCTCGACCATCCCCAGCGGGTGCTGAACCGCGATCAGCTGCTCAATCTGACCCAGGGACGCGACGCGGAACTGTTTGAGCGGTCGATTGACCTGCTGGTGAGCCGACTGCGCCAACGGCTACGGGAGGATGCTCGCGAGCCGGCCTACATTAAAACGGTGCGCAGCGAAGGCTATGTGCTGTCGGTACCGGTCTCCATTCGCGAGAGGCATGAATGAGGTTCTGGCCCGCCTCGCTGCAGTCGAGGCTGATGGCGCTGCTGTTTCTGGCGCTGCTGCTGGCGAATACCTTAACCCTGTCGCTGCTGTTTTATGAGCGTATGAGCAGCGCTCGCAGCGTGATGCTGGGCAATCTGGCTTCCGATGTCGCCACCAGCGTGGCGATCCTTGACCGCCTGCCGGCCGCTGAGCGCCCACAATGGCTGCCGAAGCTGGCGCGCGGCAATTATCGCTATCTGCTGGACGCCGGGGAGCGCGGCGATTACCCGGACAGCTGGCGCGCCCGGGACGCAGCGCGCTCCCTGCAGGAGGCGCTGAGCGCGCAGTATCCGGTAAGTATTGTGGCGATCCCCGGCCCGCGGCAGCATATTCAGGCCCATATTACCCTTCACGACGGCGCGCCGTTGACCCTCGACCTGTGGCCGAAACTACCGGCCATCGCCCGCTGGCTGCCGGTGGTGCTGATCGCTCAGTTTGTCCTCCTGCTGGCCTGCGCCTGGTACGCGGTTCGCCAGGTATTGCTGCCCATCTCCCGCTTTACCCACGCGGTAAATGCCCTGGAGCCGGCCAGCGACACGGCGGGAACTATGGCCGAGCAGGGGCCGGAGGAGGTGCGTCGCGCCGCCCGCGCGTTTAACGCGATGCAGGCGCGCATCCACGATCATCTGCAGGAGCGAGCGCGGATCCTTGCCGCCATCTCCCACGATCTGCAAACCCCGATAACCCGAATGAAGCTGCGGGTGGAGATGGCCGACCAGCCGGAACTGCGCGATAAGCTACTGCAGGATCTCGACAATATGACCCGTCTGGTGCGGGAGGGCATCGCCTTCGCCCGCACCTCGCAGCCGCTGGAGGAGGCGCGACAGCGGCTGAATCTCGATGCGTTTCTCGACACTATCGTCTGCGATTATGCCGATGTCGGCCGGCCGGTCCAGTTTTGTCCCGAAGAGACCGCCGGGGTGGTGTGGGTCCCGCCGCAGGCTCTGCGCCGGGTGATGACCAATCTTATCGATAACGCCTTGAAATTCGGTACGACGGCCACGGTAACCCTGACCCGTGACGCCGTGGGGGATATCACCCTTCATGTGCTGGATGAGGGGCCGGGGATCCCGGAGGCGTCGCTGCAGGAGGTGCTACAGCCGTTTTATCGCCTGGAGGACTCGCGCAATCGCGATACCGGCGGCACCGGCCTGGGGCTGGCGATCGCCGCGCAGCTGGTCAGCCAGATGGACGGCGCGCTGCGCCTGGCCAACCGCCCGCAGGGCGGCCTGGACGCCAGCGTTCGCCTTGCCGCGGCGGGATTGTATCCTGATGTATCTCCGGGGAAGACGGATAACTAAGCCGACAATTCTCCCCCTTTCCCGACACATTCGCCTTACATGGCCTTGCTGTAATGTCGTGGCTGCCACTCTCGGCAGCGACGGCATAATGAGGAGAAGGCGATGTCGATATTAATTGCATTTTTGGGCGGAATGTTAACCCTGCTGAGCCCCTGTACGCTGCCGGTGATCCCGCTGCTGTTCGCCAGCGTCCGGGGCCGCCGGGGGCAGCTGGCGATCATGCTGGCAGGAATGGCGCTGATGTTCGGCGCTGTCTCCTGGCTGGTGACGGTCGCCAGCGGCTGGGTGGTGAATCTGACCCTCGCAGGCCGCGGTCTGGCGCTGGCGTTCTTCGCCCTGGTCGGGCTGAGTCTGCTTTCGCAACGCGTCGCGCAACGGCTGACCTCACCCCTGGTAGCGTTGGGGAATCAGCTTAACGACGCCAGTTCACGCCAGCGCGGCTGGATCGGTTCTCTGCTGGCCGGGCTGGCGGTGGGCCTGCTGTGGGCGCCGTGCGCCGGGCCGGTATTGGGGGCGATACTTAGCCTGGGCTTTGTGCATCCGGGGCAGGCGACTACCGGCGGCTTGCTGCTGGCCTACGGCAGCGGCGGGGCGCTGATGTTATTCCTGCTGGGGTGGTGCGGGGCGGCGTTGATCGCCAGATTGCGTCGCGGACAGGCGTTCGGCGAACGGCTGCGCCGGTTGGCAGGGGGGGCAATGCTGGCCTCGGTGGCGCTGATCGCCAGCGGCGGCGATCGCTATCTGCAAAGCGCTGGTGGACTGAGCCAGGCGCTGGAGCAGCGGCTGGCCGCCCGTCTGCCGCAGCCGGAGCAAAAGACCAGCCTCCAGCCGATCGCCGCGCCGCAGCCCAGCAGCGCGATGCCCTCTCTGGCGGGGGGCAGCGCATGGATCAACAGCCCGGCGTTAACTCCGGAGCGTCTGAAGGGCAAAGTGGTGCTGGTGGATTTCTGGACCCGGGAGTGTATCAACTGTCAGCATACCCTGCCTTACGTGCGCGACTGGGCGAACAAATACCGCGCGGCGGGCCTGGTGGTGATTGGCGTTCATACCCCGGAATATCCCTGGGAGCGTTCGTTGCCCCTGCTGCGCCAGGCGGTGAAGGACTGGCGGATAACCTACCCGGTGGTGGCGGATAATGAGTACGCCATCTGGAACGCCTTCGGCAATCAGTACTGGCCTGCGCATTACATTTTCGACGCTCGCGGACAGCTGCGCTATACCGCATTCGGCGAAGGGGATTATGCCCGCCAGGAGCAGGTGATCCAGCAGCTGCTGCAGGAGAGCAAAGCCTGACCCGCGGCGCAGGCGTCTGGCGGACGGAACCCTCCAGCCCTTATACCTGATGCCGGGCGGCGCTGCGCTTGCCCGGCCTACATGAGCGCGCAGGGAGAATGTAGGCCCGGTAAGGCGGGCATTGAAGCGGGAGAGGCGCGGATGCCCATTGCCGGTGACTGCCGGATGGTTCCGTTCATCTCTTGTGCCCATTGCCGGGCGGCGCTGCGCTTGCCCGGCCTACATCGTTACGGAGCCGCGTGTAGGCCCGGTAAGGTGCAGCCGCCACCGGGCATTGAAGCGGGAACGGTGCTGGGCTGGGCTGCGCTTGCACGGGAGACAGAATGTGGAGTGGGGTAACAGATGCTGCCGAACGGTTCCCTCTCCCTTCAGGGAGAGGGTGAGGATGAATGGAAATGGTGTGACACTGTCACCTTTCGAGCCATCCCTGCAGGGCCTCGGTCATCAGTTCGCCGAGCAGCGCCACGGCGGCGGAATGGTGTTCCTCACGCGGGGTTTGTCGCAGGCTGACGGCCAGACTTCCTGGCGCTGGCAGGAGTCCTCCTGCGGGGCGCAGGTTGCCTGGCATGCCGATGCGGGTGCGTATCGTCAGGCCCAGCCCGGCCTGCACCGCCGCCCAAATGCCGCTCAGGCTGTGGCTGACGAACACCACCTGCCAAGGGATCCCCGCGGCATCGAGACAGGCAATGGCGCGGGAGCGCATCAGGCACGGGCTGTCGAACATCACCAGCGGCAGCGGCTCGCCGGAGACCAGCAGAGCGCGAATATCCAGGTCAGGATGCGCAATCCACGCCAGCGGGCAGAGGCCCAGCCCGGGACCCTGATCTTCGGTTTGCCACAGCAGCGCCAGATCCAGCGCCTCTTCCGCCAGCGCCTGGCGCAGCGGACCATTGCGATCCACCCTGGCGACTATCCGCACCTGCGGATGATGCCGTTTAAATTGCCCGAGGATCCCCGGCATCAGCGATTCGCCAAAATCTTCCTGCATACCAAGGTGGATCTCGCCGGTGAGCCGCTCACCCTGCAGCGCGCGCAGGGTTTCATCATTGAGCGCCAGCAGGCGTCTGGCGTAGCTCATCAGCTTTTCGCCTTCCGCGGTGAGCACCAGATGGCGCCCCTGTTTGGTCACCAGCGCCGCACCGCACTGGCTCTCCAGCTTTTTAAGCTGGGCGCTGACGGCCGAAGTGGAACGCGACAGGCGCAGCGATGCCTGGGCGAAACTGCCGCACTCCATGCCGGTCACAAAGCTGCGCAGGGCGTCGAGATCCAGCCCTGGTAAGCGTTTCTCCATCATTATCCCCATTTTCAGGACGTTTATCCTGAACGTTGTTATTTTCGGGATATTACTGTGGCATCGCGAGAGGCAGGGGTCAACGGGCCTTGCGAAGAGAGCATTAGCGGTGCGGAAAGAAATAAAAAAAAAGCCGATAAGGACATTATCGGCTTATTGCAGGCAAGGCTGACAGCGGGGCGGCAGGCGCCGCCTCGCTAAGGCAGGTTATTGCGCCAGCAGCTCCTGAGCGGTGCGCTCCACCAGGTTCAGCAGAACCTTCACGTCATCCAGCGTCACCACCGGGTTCAGCAGGGTCAGCTTCAGGCAGGTAACGCCGTTGTGCTCGGTTACGCCGACGTTAGCGCGGCCGGAGGCCAGCAGGGCGTCGCCGACGCGCTGGTTGAGCAGCGCGATAGCCGCCGCGTCGCTCCCGGCCATCTGCGCCGGTCGGGAACGGAACAGCACGCTCGCCAGCTGCGGCTGCATCACCAGCTCCAGCGTCGGCTGCGACTTCACGTACTCCGCCACGTTTTTCGCCATCGTGACGCCGTGATCGATGATCGCCGCATACTGTTTCTGGCCCAGCGCTTCCAGACCCATCCACAGCTTCAGCGCATCGAAGCGACGGGTGGTCTGCAGCGACTTAGACACCAGGTTCGGTACGCCGTTTTCTTCATCGAACTCGGAGTTCAGATAGGCCGCCTGATAACGCATCAGCTCGTAATGGCGCGCGTCCTTCAGCAGGAATGCGCCGCAGCTGATGGTCTGGAAGAACTGCTTATGGAAGTCCAGGGTAACGGAATCCACCAGCTCCAGACCGTCAAGGTAGTCGCGATACTGCTCAGACAGCAGCAGGGCGCCGCCCCAGGCTGCGTCAACGTGCAGCCAGATCTGATGTTCCGCGGCGATACCGGCGATGTCGCGCAGCGGGTCGATAGCGCCCGCGTCGGTGGTGCCGGCGGTGGCGACGATCGCCATGATCTGCTCGCCGTTAGCCTGCGCTTGCGCAATCTTCGCCTGCAGGTCGGACACGTCCATCCGCGCGAATTCGTCGGTTTTCACCAGCGTTACCGAGCGGTAGCCGAGGCCCATCAGCGCCATGTTCTTCTGCACCGAGAAGTGGGCGTTTTCCGAGCACAAGACTTTGTACTTGCGGATATCCCCCGGCAGCCCATCCTGCTGGATGGAGTGGCCCTGACGGGCGAAGAAGGCGTCGCGCGCCAGCATCAGGCCCATCAGGTTGCTCTGGGTGCCGCCGCTGGTGAAGACGCCGGCGTCGCCCGCCGGAAAACCGACCCGGGCGCGCAGCCATTCGATCAGCTTCATCTCGATAATGGTTGCCGACGGGCTCTGATCCCAGGAGTCCATGCTCTGGTTGGTGGCGTTAATCAGCACTTCCGCCGCCTGGCTAATCACCAGGCTCGGGCAGTGCAGGTGCGCCACGCACTGCGGGTGATGCACCGACAGGCTGTCTTTCAGGAAGTACTCGATCGCACGATCAATCGCCGCCTGGTTACCCAAACCCTGTTCGTTAAATTCAAGGGAGATACGCTCACGCAGCTCGTCAACGCTTTTCCCCTGATACATCTCAGGTTGCTTCAGCCACTGCACAACGGCCTGGCTGGTCTGCTCGATAACCTGCTGATAGGCTTCAACGCTCTGCGCTGAACCAGCAAGAATCGGATTCAATGTGGACATGGCGGTCACTTACTCCACTCAGACCGGTTTTACGCCGGCGGCCAGCAGGGCCTGTTCAAATTTGTCGAGGAACACGTCCAGCTCCGCGTCGCTGATCAGCAGGGACGGCAGCAGGCGCAGCACGCAGCCGTGACGACCGCCACGCTCGAGGATCAGGCCCGCTTCGAAGCATTTCTTCTGCAGCAGGGCAGAGAGTTCGCCGTCAGCCGGGTAGCAGCCCATGTGATCCTGCGCTTCGTTCGGCTTGACGATTTCGATACCGATCATCAGACCGAGACCGCGAACGTGGCCAATCACCGGGTAGCGTTTCTGCAGCTCGGCCAGTTTACCTTTCAGCCACTCGCCCTGGGCGGCGACTTTGTCGGCGATCTTGTTGTCGCGCAGATGACGCAGGGTGGTCAGGCCGGTGGCCATCGCCAGCTGGTTACCGCGGAAGGTGCCGGTGTGGTGACCCGGTTCCCAGGCGTCGAACTGCTTTTTAATGCCCAGCACCGCCAGCGGCAGCCCGCCGCCAACCGCTTTCGACATCACGATGATGTCCGGCTGAATACCGGCGTGCTCGAAGGCGAAGAATTTACCGGTACGGGCAAAGCCGGCCTGCACTTCATCGACGATCAGCAGAATGCCGTGCTCTTCGGTCACTTTGCGGATGCGCTGCAGCCACTCGACCGGCGCCGGGTTCACACCGCCTTCGCCCTGAACGGCTTCAAGGATCACCGCCGCCGGTTTACGGACGCCGCTCTCCACGTCGTTGATCAGGTTTTCGAAGTAGTAGGTCAGGGCCTTCACGCCGGCTTCGCCGCCGATGCCCAGCGGGCAACGATACAGGTGCGGGTAAGGCATGAACTGGACTTCCGGCATCATGCCGTTAACCGCCGCTTTCGGCGACAGGTTGCCGGTGACGGACAGCGCGCCGTGGGTCATCCCGTGATAGCCGCCGGAGAAGCTGATCACCGCGGTACGACCGGTATATTTTTTCGCCAGCTTCAGCGCGGCTTCCACGGCGTCAGCGCCGGACGGGCCGGTGAACTGCAGGCAATATTCTTTCCCTTCGCCCGGCAGGCAAGAGAGCAGGTATTCGGAGAAGCGATCTTTTAACGGGGTGGTAAGATCGAGAGTATGTAACGGCAAGCCGCTGGTAATGACACTTTGGATGCTCTGCAATACATCAGGGTGGTTGTGGCCCAGAGCGAGAGTACCGGCGCCCGCGAGGCAGTCCAGGTACTGTTTGTTATCCGCATCCGTCAGCCACACGCCTTCGGCTTTAGTGATAGCCAGCGGCAGCTTACGCGGGTAACTCCTGACATTCGATTCGAATTCGGCCTGACGGGCCAAAAAGGTTTCGTTGTTTGCGTCTAATAAATCGGCACGTAAAGTATCAATACGGACTTTATCCGTCATCATATCACTCCCACAACCAGCATTGCGGTTGAACGCTGGTTGAATAATTGGTGTAAGAAATTGAATTGGCATTCATAAAGCGCGCACAATATATGGCTTTTTAAATCCGCATTCAACGTTTTATTGATTGCGCTATTTTGACGTTATTCTTACCAGGGGCAAAATTAACGTAACTTGCTGAATTATAATAGAACAACGCTCTGTCACTATAACCCTTTAAAGTGTAATTATTAGTGAGAAAGTCTCTATATTTTTATTGCCGCTACGTTAAAGCGCTGACGGAATGCCTTCCGTCAGCGATAGCAAGACTCAATGCAGTTGCACCGCATAATTTGTTAAAGGTGTAACTTTTTTCACCAACTTATTGTTATATAAAAACTGTTCGTAAGTCTCGTAGCGCGCTTTATCCAGCGCTGCCGGATCGGTGGCGAACAGGGGCACGGTTTGCAACCACGCCTGGTGGTTGAGTTCGGTCCTAAGATCCGGGTGGGCGGCGGCGAACGCCTCCCAGCTCTTCTGCGGATGGGCGCGCAGATAGCCCACTCCCGCCTGCAGGGCGGTGAGGAATTTACGGATCTTCGCCTCATGAATTGCGTCGCGATGGGCGACAATCACCAGCTCGTCATAGGCCGGCACGCCGTAATCTTCGACGTTCATCACCACCGGCGTTTTGCCCTGCAGCTTCAGCTCCTGCGCTTCTATATTACGATAGCCGCCGATAACCGCGTCCACCTGGCCGGCCAGCAGGGCGCTGGTCAGCTGGAAATTGACGTTCACCAGTTTGATGCTGGCCGGATCGATCCCTGCATGTTGCGCCATGGTCGCCAGGGTGGCCTGCTCAATGCCGCTGACCGAGTAGCCCACCTTCTTGCCTTGCAGATCTGCCGGGGTTTTGATCTGCTTATCCAGGGCGATAACCGTATTCAGCGGCGAATTAATCAGTGTCCCTACACGCACCAGCGGTAACCCTTCGTCAGCAAAAAAGTGCACCTGCGGCTGGTAGGTGATGGCCAGATCCGCTTGACGGGCGGCCACCATGCGCGGAGGCAGCGCGGGATCGGAAGGGGGGATAATCCTGACGTCCAGCCCCTGGGCCTTAAAGGCGCCGATCTGCTCGGCCACCATAATCGGCGCATGGTCGGGATTAATGTACCAGTCCAGCACCAGCGTCAGCGGTTCATTGGCCAGCGCGTGGCCGCTGAACAGGGCGGTCAAGGTTGCCCCGGCGAATAGCGACTTTTTCATCTGTTTTCCTTTATTACGTCATTCTTATTCCGGCGACCAGTCGATCAGCCGGTGTAGCAGGGTATCTACCGCCAGCCACAGCAGGAGGGTCAGTAGTACTAAAATAAACAGCGCGGCGAAGCAGATATCGGTTTGCAGTCGCGCATTGGCGTTGAGCATGACGTAGCCCAGCCCCTCGGCGGAGCCGACCCATTCGCCGATGATCGCGCCAATGGGCGCCACCGCAGCCGCCATGCGCAGGCCAGAGCCCAGCGCCGGCAGGGCGGCCATCAGGCGGACATGTCGCAGTTGAGCGCCGAAGGAGGCATTCATGCTGCGCGCCAGATCGAGATACTCCTGGTTGACCCGCCGCAAGCCATCAAAAAAGGCGGAAGTCACCGGAAAGAAAATCACCAGCACCGCCATCGCCACTTTGGCGCTCATGCCAAAGCCCAGCCACAGCACCAGCAGCGGGGCGAGGGCAAAGACCGGGATCGCCTGACTGGTGAGCACCAGCGGCATCAGCCAGCGCTGCAGACGGGGGGAGAGGATCATGCCCAGCGCCAGGGTGACGCCGAGCGTTACGCCCAGCGCCAGGCCGCTCAGGATCTCACTGAGCGTGATAAGCGTATGCCAGCCGAGATAGGCGCGATTAACCCATAGCGCCTCGGCGACCGCCAGCGGGGACGGTAAAAGAAAATGGGGAATGCCGCTGCGGCTGGCCAGACCCCAGAGGAGCATCAGCCCGCCGAATACCATGCCGCCGCGCCAGAGACGTCCAGTCATGGTTGGGCCCTCATCAGCTGCTGCAGCAGGGCGGCCTGGCCGATCAGGAGATCGGGCGCGTCCGGCGCGCGCGGAGGTGTGCCGGCGAGGTGATGGCTATCATCAATGTCGCCGTCGGCCGCCGAGAGGACCAGCAGGCGGTGGCTCAACCGGCAGGCCTCCTGCGGATCGTGGGTGATAAGCACCACCGTGCGACCGGCCAGCAGGGTGGCCGCCAGGGTCTGAATGCGCGTACGGGTGAGGGTATCCAGCGCCGAGAAAGGCTCATCCATCAGCACGATGGGGCAATCCTCATACAGCGTGCGCGCCAGCGCGGCGCGCTGACGCATGCCGCCGGAGAGAGTCGCCGGGCGGGCGTCGGCGCAGGATGAAAGCTCAACCTGTTCAAGCAGGGCGGCGACCCGGGCACGATCGACTTTTTCACCGCGCAGCCGCGCGCCGAGGGCGACGTTGTCCCTAACGCTCAGCCAGGGGTAGAGCAGATCTTTCTGCCCCATCCACGCCAGACGGCCCTGAATCGGTTGCCCATCGCTGGCGACCACTTCTCCGCGGGTGGCGGGCGCCAGACCGGCCATCACCCGCAGCAGGCTGGTTTTGCCGGCGCCGCTGGCGCCGAGCAGCGACACCCACTGCCCGCCGGGGACCGTAAACGACAGGTTGTCGAACAGCCGACGGTCGCCGACATGCAGGCTCAGGCCACGGACCTCAATACCCGGCGCCGTCACGCCCGGGTCTCCGCCGCGGCGTTGAGGCCCATCTGCCAGAACTGCGCCTCAAGGCGGGTGGCGGTGGTGAAAATCTCGCTCAGCTCAGTGATTCGCGCCTCGCTCCCGCGCTGCTGCCACACCGTTTCCAACAGCGCCAGCGCGGCGCTGACGCCCTGCAGATAGCCTTCATCGCCATAGTTGCGGATCCATGAGGCGTAGGGGTTATCGTCCAGTCGGGTGGCGGGATGTTGCAGCAGGCTGAGACCGATTTCGGCGTAGCCCGCGACGCAGGGCATCAGGGCGACCAGCAGATCCAGCGCGTCACCCGAGTGGCCAATATCCAGCACGTAGCGGGTATAGTTAATGGTTTCCGGCGCTTCAGGCTGGGTAGCCATCTCCTGCTCGCTAATGCCCCACTGAGCGCAGTAACCGACGTGCAGCGGCAGTTCGTTGAGGATGGCATTCATCGAGGCGGCCGCGGCCCGCATCTCCGGCAGCGTGCGCAGTTTACTCACCAGCAGCGCGTAGCTGCGGGCAAAGTGAATCAGAAACAGATAATCCTGGGTCAGATAGCGACGAAAGGCGTTTTCCGCCAGCGTCCCAGAGGCAAGTTGCTGGACGAAAGGATGCGCCACATAGCGCTGCCAGTCAGCGGCGGCCAGCTGGCGTAAACGGCCGTAAAGACCTTGGCTAAAAGCGGGAACGATCACAGGACCTCCATTTATTCAGGGGAGCTCCGGGCGTGCAGGGGTGTGAACAGGCAATGGCGGTAATGCTGGCAAAATTGCCGACCCGTCCCTTCGCTGGCATGACCCAGATCAGGTTCAAAGGGTTCGGCTTACGCCATCTCAGCCCTCACGGGACACCCCTCGGTAGCGCTATGTTATACGACATTCACCTTTTGAATACAATCACCGCGCCACCTTGCCGCAGGATGATGGTAATGGGGGATAGCCAGCGCTTTTCCGCGCGCAATAGTTTCGTTGTCGGCGCTGAATACCGTTTTTAACTAAAACCGCAGGCGCTATCTGCCGGTAAGATGCGCGCACTTTTATTGCTGTGGAGAGGCTGTTGATGCGTAAAGCCTTCTGGCTATTATTCGCGCTGGCGCTGCCGGCGCTGGCGCAGGATCCGGTGCTACCCGCCGTGACGGCGATCCATACGGCGCCCACCCTCGGTGAGCTGCCGCCGCCGGAGTCGCTGCGACCGTGCTGCGCTTTTGGTTACGACCTGCACGTGCGCGCGGCGGGCATTCCGATCCCGATGTACCAGATCGGTAATGTGTTGACTCTGGGTACGCTGGGTAAGCACCATTACAACGACAGCGCGTTCGGTGCGGTGAAAAATCTGCTGGGGCTCAGCGAGGAGCAGAACGGGCTTATCTATACCCGCCGCGGCGGGTTTATTGATATCGCCCATGTGCGCGATACGGCGGACAACACCTTTTATCTGTTCAATCGTATTGCGCCGACGCTGGGCCAGGCGGGGCGGATCTTCTACAGTGAAGAACTGGGCGTGCGCCGCGTGCAGCTGAATGCCTTTACGCCGCCGGCGGGCGTCAGGCAGCGCTATCAGCTGGCGGCCTGGCTCGCCGGGCATCTGGCCTTCGAAATCGCCCAGTGGCATGAGATCGCCCAGTGGTATGGCTTCCAGTCGGTCCCCGGGTTTTCCGAAGAGATTTCCGCTTTTTCGCCCGAGGATCTCTACTCCAATTTACTGGGCGCGAGGCTGGCGATTAATGTCATCCTCAGCGGCCACGGCGGTTCGCTGGAGGATTATAACCAGGCCATGGATGCGGCGCTGAAACAAGTGCTGACCCGGCTGCTGGTGGCTACGCGCGGAGAGACGGAAGCGATGTTTCAGCAGATCGACGGCGACTGGTGGAATAGTCACCGGCGGGTGCCGGATAAGTTTCTGGTACTGAAGCGTAACTACGATCTACAGGAAAACCGGCTGCCGACGCCGGTCCCATTCGAAACCATGCCGCCGTATCGCCTGACCATGCCGGAGCAGGTCGGGGGATTCCGCTTACGCGACCTCGGCGAACTGCAGATCTATCCAGGGCACGATATGCAGGCGCTGCCGGTTCCCGCGCAATACTATGGCGCCGGAGCGTTCCAGGGGCTGGCGGATCGCGCCCATGAGGCGGATAAAACCCAGCTGGCGCGGACAGAAAAATAGCTGTAAAGGCTCAGGACGAACGCCCTGAGCCGGCGAGTTAGCGGAAGTCGACCCAGCAGGCGCCGTTGTCGGCAGAACGCACGCAGTTTTCCACCCAGCGGACGCCGAACGCCCCGGCGCGGGCGTCCGGGTACCAGAAGTCGGCCAGCAGCGCCTCGTCGCGACGGTCGGCGGCATCCATGGCGATGGCGAAGCGGCGATAGAGATTCGACCATGCCTCAAACAGTCCCTCGGGATGGCCGCCGCCGATGCGATCATCCTGACGCGCCAGCGGATCGAGATAGTCCATACCGCGCTCGAGGATGCGCACGGGTTCGCCCTGGATTTCGTAGCGTAGCTGGTTGGGCTGTTCATCCCACCATTCGAGACTGGCTTTTTCACCGATGATTCGCACCTTTTGCCCGTGCATCGAACCGCAGTTGACGGCGGAGCTCCACAGTGAGCCGATGGCCCCGTTGCCATACTCCATCAGTACATGGGCGTTATCTTCCAGCGGCGCGCGGCTTTTGACGAAGCTTTGCCTGGCGCACATCAGCCGGGTGATCTTCAGCTGCGGGGCCATGGTTTCGACCAGAAACAGCGGATGGGTGGCCAGGTCGCCCAGCACATAGCTGGGGCCGACGAAGCGGGGATCGACCCGCCAGCGGGTACTGGCATTTTCCTGTTCCACCGGCTGGGCGTGAAAACCGTGGGCAAACTGCATATTAACGATACGGATATCGCCCAGCAGCCCGTCGGCGATCATCTGCCGGGCCTGCAGGATCAGCTGGTGGCCGGCATAGCCGTAGGTCACCCCGATAATCTTGCGCCGCCGCTGGCTGAGCGCCACCAGCTCGTCAGCTTCCTCGCTGCTGAAGCACAGCGGCTTTTCGCACACCACGTGCAGCCCGGCCTCCAGCGCGGCCCGGCAGATGGCATAGTGGGTGTTATTTGGCGTGGCAACTGACACCGCCTGAATGCCGTCAGGCCGGGCAGCCTCGCTGCGGAACAGGCTTTGATAGTCGGCGTAACAGCGGTCGGGATCCACCCCCAGCTGTTGGCCGAACTGGCGTCCGCGCTCGGCATCAATATCAAAGGCGCCGGCCAGCAGCGTGAAGGTGTTATCGCGCAGCGCTGCAGAGCGGTGAATATAGCCGATCTGGCTGCTGCCGCCGCCGCCGACCATGCCCCAGCGCAGGGTGCGGTCGAGAGGTTTTAAACCGTTAATCATGTCGTGCCTCCTGTCAGAATCCGACGTCGCGCAGATAGCGCAGACTTTCCGTGACCGCCTGCAGGCTGCCTGCGGCATGGCGCGGGTCGCGCTCTTGTTCAATGGTTATCCAGCCCTGATACCCCCGGCGGGCAAGAAAGTCTTTGATAGCCGGATAGTCAATGGCGCCGCTGCCGAGCGGGCACATCACCCCTTCGGCGCAGGCAGTGAAGAAGTCAATACCCTCATGGATAGCGCGCTGATAAACCTGCGGGTCGACATCCTTGAAGTGCAGATAGTCCAGGCGGTGGTAATAGCGATCCAGCCAGTCGAGCGGATCCATCCCGGCGTAATAGAGATGTCCGGTGTCCAGACACAACCCGGCGACGTCGTGCGGGATATCGTTGGCCAGCCGTTCGATCTCATCCGCGAATTCAATGCTGCCCCCGGCGTGCGGATGGATAACCGCCCGCACACCGTACTCCTGCCAGGCGAGGGTGCTAAGGGCGATAATGTGCTCCATCATGCGCTGCCAGTCTTTGTCATTGAGGCGCGGAGCCAGCGCGCCGCGCCCGGCAAAGCGCGCCCGTTCGGGGTTGCCGAAGTCGATAATCACCAGATAGGGCGGCTGGAAAGGGCGGCCCGGGATCGGTTCGGCAGCGGCTACCTGCGACAGATTGCGGCAGATTTGATGGGTCAGCGCCACCAGGGTGGGGAAATGGGCCTCGCTCACCAGATCGTCAAAGATCGTGCCGGCGACCAGCGACAGCTGATGCTGCTCCAGCGCCGCGCGCAGGCTGGCCGGATCGCTGGGGAGATAACCCCAGGGGCCGAGCTCAATGCTGCGATAGCCAGCCTGCGCCGCCTCCTTCAGCACGGTAGCCCAGGCAGGGAGGTTAGGGTTTTTCGGGTCATCGACGCCCCAGCTGCAGGGGGCGTTAGCGATAGGATGTATCATGTCGGCTTCCTTTTTCATACAAGGGATGCCGCTGAGTATTGAATAAAGATTTCATTATCAACAATGATGGAATTTTGATTTTATGATAATCATCATGATTTTAATTGATGGATTTTTTGATAATTTTTTATCAAATCGAGATGTGGCGCGGTCCGCCCGATACCCGTCTCAGCTGGAGACGGAGCCGGAAATTTACATATTTTCTTTGGTGATGATATCGAAAGGCTGAGGGAGTGAAATAACCTCGCTATGGGGGCGTGAAGCGGCGTCCGCCATGGCGCGCAGCGTAACGGCGGCAAACTCATCCAGCCGGTGGTTAAGCATGATGTCGATGGTGCCATCGATCAGGGCCAGTTCACTGTCGCTGAGCGGACCGTGGCAGACCAGAGCGATCTCCTGCTGACGGCCGCTGTCGCGCAGCGCGTCGACGATCCCTTCGACGCCGCCGCAGGGGGCGTAGATCGCCTGCAGGGCCGGGTACTGAGTCAGCATCTGTTCCGTCACGGTCCTGGCGATATCCGCCCGTTCATGACTGCGAACCGGCTCAAGGATCTGTTGCCCCTTGCCCTGTTCTCGCAGGCAGGAGCGAAAGCTGATCTCACAGCTTTCCTGGCAGGTAAAACGATTATCGCCAATGATAATGCCAATTTCGCCATTCCCCCGGCATAAGCGCTCGATAAACCAGGCGGCGGTGCGCCCGGCTTTATGATTATCGAGGCCGATATACCCGCTGCGCTGGGGGACCGACAGATCGGAAAGCAGGGTGAACACGCGCACGCCGCGGGCGGCGGCCCGGGCCACCGCGTGGCGAATCAGCGGGTGATCCAGCGCCACCAGGCCGAGCACCTCCACTTCATCGCTGAGTCGGTGAATGGCCTGAGCCATCGCTTCCACCGCATCGATGGCAAAATGCAGTATCACCGGCGCCTGGCCCGCCGGTAGCCATGGGGCAGCCTCGCGCGTCAGCGCCCGGGCCAACGGCAGGTAGAAGGAGTGGCTCTCCTGCAGCAGGATAAAGCCCATTCTGATCGTGACCGGCGCTTTGCCGGCAGCCAGGCGATAGTGGGGCTGCTCGAGGGTAAAACCCAGCCGGCGGGCGGTCTCCAGCACGCGCCGCGCCGTGGACTCTTTCACCGCCGCGCGCTTATTGAGCACCCGGTCGACGGTGGCTACGCCGACGCGCGCTTCACGCGCAATGTCGGCAAGGGTGATTTTAGTGGCGATTTTTTTCAAGGTAATTGTCGCTATGAATGAGCGTAATGATAGAAACTATCACGGTTAGCCTGGGCAGAAAAGCGACTCTCTGTCCGCCCTGGCCTATGCCGCTGCGCCTGCCGGGTAACCCCTGTTGGCGATGCACACTCTGTGATCAAAAGCGACTACCCGTTCTGGCATTGCTGCTATGCTGTTGAAATAAAATTATTATTAAAGGCAGCATCGCTTCTGTTGGTTAAACTGCGCGCAAAGTCACCCTCAGAGGGCTTTACTGGGCGCATAACCGACTATACTTGGCGCGCTCGCGCGTAATTGCGGTTTCTCGGTGTCTATTTTGCTTTCACTTTAAACCAGCGTTGGGGCTGCACAGCGTTAAGTGCCGTTCCGCGCCGGCAGTGGGTCGGTTTGGGGCCTGTATGTTATTAAAAGAGCTGGCTGTTTTTGAGGTCTTAAGCACCCCGATATGGGTAGTTCATCCTTTTAACGAAAGGGTGGTCTATGCCAATCAGGCTTCCCGGACATTGAGCGGCGAGATGTCGCTCAATGAGATGCGTAACGGTATTTATTCCACCTGTCCGGAAACGCAACTGCAGCACTACCTTCGCTATCTCGACACCATGAGCGAGATATTCGAAGTCTGGACGTTACCCACCGCCAATGGGTTGCAGTCGGTGTATTGCAAAACCACCCTGATTGATACCGAAGACTGTGGTTGCTTGCTGCTGTTTGAAGCCGTGAAGCTGCTGGCGCAAAATCAGTCGATTCATACCGGCTCCCGCCGCTACCAGCGGCGTAACAATGGCTTTTTCGCTCGCTTTTTTATGACCAATACCGCGCCGATGCTGTTGATCGACCCTCATAAAGATGGCCGGATTGTCGATGCCAATATTGCCGCGCTACGTTTTTATCATTATTCCGATGAGGAAATGCGCACCAAACATACCTGGCAAATAAATACCCTGGGCCGGGACGTCATCCCCATTATGAATAATATTGCCAATCTGCCTGGCGGTCATAAACCGCTTAATTTTACGCATATTCTGGCTGACGGCTCGCTACGTCATGTCCAAACTTATGCCGGGCCGGTGGTGCTGTATAATATTCGACTGATGCTATGCATCATTCACGATATCACCGAAGAAGTGCATCTGAAAAAAGAGCTGGAATTTTCCGCCGCCCACGATCCGTTAACCGGCTTGCTTAATCGCCGGGAGTTTCACCGTCTGGTTGAGGCGCCAACTTTTATCCCCCGGGGTTATTGTCTGCTGTTAATCGATATCGATCATTTCAAGAGCATTAATGATATTCACGGCCATCAAAAAGGCGATGAGGTCCTGCTGGTGCTCTCTCGTATTCTGGAAACGTCGGTCGACCGCGAAGATAAAATTTATCGCTGGGGTGGAGAAGAGTTTCTGCTTTTTTTGCCCCATTCGCCGATCGGCCACGCGCTGATACTGGCGGAGGGGATCCGCCAGGCGGTTAGCGAATACCAGACGCTGTCGGTGACCGTCAGCATCGGCGTGGCTGAACATCATGACGGCGAAACGGTTGATCAACTGTTTTCCCGCGTCGATAAAGCGCTGTATGCGGCAAAAAATGACGGGCGTAATCGGGTGACGCGCATGCCTTTTGACAGCTCTGAGCGACGGCGCAGTAGAGATGGCGCCGCCTGAATAAGCCCCCGCCTGTAGTGGGTTAGCCTGCGTTAAGGTGGCAAACAAGGTATGGTGCGTTTTCTCGTTCTTTTCAGGAAGTGGGACTGGCTGAGGGGTCAGTCCTGACACCACACCCGCTCGCCATTCACCCACGTCTCGCTGATATTGCGTTCATCACCCAGGGTCATCAGCACGAACAGCTGCTCATAAATGTCATGGCAGCGGCCTATGCGCAGGCGCTGCAGCGGGGTGACCGCCGGGTCAATCACCACAAAATCCGCCTCTTTGCCCGGCTGGAAATTGCCAATTTTCTCCTCCAGCCGCAGGGCGCGCGCCCCGCCGAGGGTGGCGTGATAGAAGGCCTCGCTGGCGCGCAGGCGATAGCTCTGCAGTTGTCCTACCTTGTAGGCCTCGCCCAGCGTCCGCAGCATGCTGAAGGTGGTCCCGGCTCCGACGTCGCTGCCGATGCCCATCCGCACCTGGTGCTGCCAGCAGGCGGGCAGGCGGAACAGCCCGCTGCCGAGAAACAGATTCGACGTCGGGCAGAAGGCGACGGCGGACCCGGTGTCATGCAGGCACTGCCACTCGGCATCATCGAGATGGATCCCGTGAGCGAAGACGCTGCGTTCGCCGGTGAGCTGATAGTGATGATAGACATCCAGATAGCGCGCATGCTCAGGCCACAGCTGTTTAACCCAGGCGATCTCCTCCCGGTTTTCACTGAGATGCGTCTGCAGCCAGGTGTCGGGAAACTCGGCCCGCAGGCGCTGCACCGCCTCCAGCAACCCCGGGGTCGAGGTGGGGGCAAAGCGCGGGGTGATGGCATAGCCCAGCCTGCCGCGCTGATGCCAGCGGCGGATCAACGCCCGGGTCTGCTCGTAGCTCTCCCCGGCGGTTTCGCACAGGTAGTCGGGCACATGGCGATCCATCATCACTTTCCCGGCGATCAGGCGCATATTGAGGCGCAGCGCTTCGCTGAATAACGCCTCCACCGATGCCGGATGCAGGGTACAAAACACCAGCGCGGTGGTGGTGCCATGGCTTATCAGCTGATTTACAAAAAACTGCGCTATCTCCTGGGCATACTCCGCATCGGCAAACTGGCTCTCCACCGGGAAGGTGTAGGTGGTGAGCCACTCCAGCAGCTGTTCGCCAAAGGCGCCGATCATCTCGGTCTGCGGATAGTGAACGTGGGCATCAACGAACCCCGGCAGCAGCAGCTTACCCCTCAGATCGACATAGCCCTTCAGGGGATGCAGAAAGGTTTCCCCCTCATGCCATGGCAGCAGGGCGATAATTTTCCCCTCCTGCAGGAACAACAGGCCATCATCGAGATAGCGGGCCTGGGCGGCCACCTCATCCGGGGTCTCTGCCACGCCGGCGATATCAAAAAATGCACCGCGCACCGCGGTCTGGTAATCCATCATCGAACCTGCCTTCTCTTAACGCTCTGGGAATAGTGATAAAGAGCAAGATTGGTGCCAGTTTGCAGCCTGCCGCGGCCAGACGCCGCGGCAGAAGGGGAAGGTTACTCTTTTTGCGCCACCGCGCCGGAGCGGAAGGCAGCTTTCGCCAGCACTTCGCGCTCGTCGCGAGCCAGCCAGCGGTAGGTGGTGGCGCCGAGGAAGACGCCGATAAACCAGCTGAAGTTCGCCACTTCATGCAGGGCCGGAATAAAGCTGATAATCAGCCCCAGGCCCACCGACGGCAGCAGGGCGGCAATCGCTTTCGGGTTAAAGCCGTTGCGGTACCAGTATTTACCCTGCGGCGTATCGTCAAACAGATCGTCCACTGACACCCGGCCGCGTTTGATCAGGTAGAAGTCGGCGATCAGGATGCCAAACAGCGGGCCAATAAAGGCGCCCAGCACGTCGAGGGTATAGTGGATCAGCTCCGGGGAGTTAAACAGGTTCCACGGCGTCAGGAGTATCGAGCCCACCGCGGCAATCATCCCGCCGGTACGGAAGCTGATTTTCTGCGGGGCGCAGTTGGAAAAATCGAAGGCCGGCGAGACGAAGTTAGCCACGATATTGATGCCGATGGTGGCGGTGATCATGGTCAGCAGGCCGATGGCCACCGCCAGATCGTTACCCACGCGGCTGACGGTTTCGATCGGGTCGGTGATCATTTTGCCGAACAGCGACTGGGTGCCGGAGACAATCACCACGGTCACCACCGAGAACAGCAGAAAGTTAAACGGCAGACCCCAGCGGTTACCGCGGCGGATCTCGCCCATGCTTTTGCCGTAGCGGGAAAAGTCACCGAAGTTAAGCAGCGGCCCGGAGAAGTAGGAGACCACCAGCGCCGTGGCGGTGATCATCTGCCAGGTCTGCTCGCCGGCGCTCAGGGATTTGCTGGCGAGGGTAAAGGAGATCCCATCCAGACCGGTCTTGTATACAATCCAGCCGGCCAGCGCCAGCATCACCACATAAACCGCCGGACCGGCGATATCGATAAAGCGTTTGATGGCGTTCATGCCATGCCAGAACACCATCGCCTGCAGCAGCCACATAGTGGCGAAGCACAGCCAGCCGAGGGGCGACAGCCCGAGAAAGCTGCTGCTGGTCAGCGAGGCTAGGGAGGGCCAGAACTTGAGCAGGACCAGCATCAGGGCATTCGCCGCCAGATAGGTCTGAATGCCGTACCAGGCAAAGGCGATCAGCCCGCGGATCACCGCCGGGATATTGGCGCCGAAGACGCCAAACGCCTGACGACAAATCACCGCGTAAGGCACCCCGGCCATCTGGCTCGGCTTCGCCACCAGGTTGGCGCACAGCTGGACAATACAGATGCCCACCAGCAGGCAGAGCAGAACCTGCCAGCTGGCCAGCCCAAGCGTAAAGAAGCTCGCCGCCACTACGTAGCCGCCCATGCTGTGCACGTCCGACATCCAGAATGAAAAGATATTGTACCAGCTCCAGTTCTGGTCGCGGGTCGGCGCCAGATCGTCATTACATAGCCGCGGACTGTAGCCGGCGGCCGCCTCGTGAGTCTTCGTCTGCTGCGTGTGGGATGAATGTGGCATGAAACCTGCTCCTCTGAATGAAAACCCTTTGATATGGATTGCTGAGGCTATTGCAGGATCCAGGCCAGAATGATGAATATTGTATACAAAAAATAAATTTTATGTATACGATCTGCTATCGATAAGTGAAACCGGAGTGGGTTAATGAATAATGAACATCGTCTCCAGGCCGCGCCAGCGCTGCAGGACAAGGACGAAAGCATTTACCAGGCGCTGATGACGGCTATCGTCGAACATCAGCTGCCGCCGGGCAGCAAACTGCCGGAAGAGGCGCTGGCGGAGGTGTTCGCCGTGAGCCGCACCGGCATCAGAAAGGTGCTGCAACGACTCGCCGCTGTGCAACTGGTCACGTTGACGCCCAAACGTGGTGCACACGTCACCAGCCCGAGCGTGGAAGAGTCCCAGGCGATCTTTCGCACCCGGGCGCTGCTCGAGGTCGCCAATCTCCCTGATGTGATCGCGCGCTGTCAGCCGCCGCATCTGGCGGCGCTGGAGAACATTATTCAGCGTGAACAGCAGGCCCATGCGGCGCACGACGGCCCGGCGGCGATCCGCCACTCCGCTGACTTTCATATTCAGCTGCAGGCTATCTCCGGCAACCCGGTGCTCACCGAGATGGTGACCCGCCTCAGCCAGCGCTCCTCTTTAGTGATTGCCGCCTGGGGCGCCCCCTGGCGACAGGGCTGCCGTTGCGACGATCACCAGCAGCTGGTCGGTTTGCTGCGGGATAAAGCCCTGCAGCCGCTCAGCGAGGCGCTGATGCACCATTTTGATCATATTGTCGCCAGCCTGTGCTTCGGGCGCGATGGCGTCAGCCTGCCCGATTTTTCCCGGCTGTTCGCCGGCCACAAGGAGTCGTGATGTCTTCCGTTCGTATACAAGTGATTAACCCCAACACCAGCCTGGCGATGACCGAAACGATAGGCGCCGCCGCGCGTGCGGTCGCTGCGCCGGGCACCGAGATCCTTGCGGTCTGTCCCCGCGCCGGGGTGCCGTCAATTGAGGGCCACTTTGACGAAGCCATCGCGGCGGTCGGCGTGCTGGAGCAGATCAGGGCCGGACGCGAGCAGGGGGTGGATGGGCATGTGATCGCCTGCTTCGGCGACCCGGGGCTGCTGGCGGCGCGGGAGCTGGCCCAGGGGCCGGTGATCGGTATCGCGGAGGCGGCAATGCATATGGCGACGATGGTCGCCACCCGTTTCTCCATTGTGACCACGCTGCCGCGCACGCTGATCATCGCCCGTCATTTGCTGCACCAGTACGGATTTCATCAACATTGCGCGGCGCTGCACGCCATTGATTTGCCGGTGCTGGCGCTGGAAGACGGCAGTGGCCTGGCGCAGGAGAAAGTGCGTGAGCGCTGCATTCGCGCGCTGAAAGAGGATGGTAGCGGGGCGATTGTTCTTGGCTGCGGCGGGATGGCGACCCTGGCGCAGGAGCTGACCCGCGAGCTGCGGGTGCCGGTGATCGATGGCGTCAGCGCGGCGGTGAAGATGGTGGAGTCTCTGGTCGCGCTGGGCCTGGCGACCAGCAAGCATGGGGACTTAGCGTTCCCGGAGAAAAAAGCGTTAAGCGGACAGTTTCAGTCGTTAAATCCATTTTAAAAGGGGCAGGAGATGGGAGAGAACCAGGAACACTATCCTCGCGATCTGCGAGGTTACGCAGGGGAGCCGCCGCACGCGCGCTGGCCGGGTGGGGCGCGGATCGCGGTGCAGTTCGTCCTCAACTATGAGGAAGGCGCGGAGAATCACGTCCTGCATGGCGATGCGGGTTCGGAACAGTTCCTGTCCGATATTATCGGCGCCGCCAGCTACCCGGCGCGCCATATGTCGATGGATTCACTCTATGAGTACGGCAGCCGGGCAGGGTTCTGGCGCATCCATCGTGAGTTCAGCCAGCGCGGGCTGCCGTTGACCGTTTTCGGCGTGGCGATGGCGCTGGCGCGGCACCCGGAGATTGTGGCGGCAATCAAGGCCGCGGATTACGATGTGGTCAGCCACGGCTGGCGCTGGATCCACTATCAGCACATGGATATCGCCGAGGAGCGCGCGCATCTGCAAAAAGCGGTGCAGGTACTGACCGACCTGTTCGGCAAACCGCCCACCGGCTGGTATACCGGCCGCGACAGCCCTAACACCCGCCAGCTGGTGGTGGAGCACGGCGGCTTTGACTACGACAGCGATTATTACGGCGATGATTTACCTTTCTGGAGCGAAGTGGCCTGCAGCGACGGCAGCCAGCGGCCGCACCTGATCGTGCCTTATACCCTCGACGCCAACGACATGCGCTTCGCCACCGCCCAGGGATTCAACACCGCGGAGCAGTTTTATACCTATCTGAAAGACAGCTTTGACGTGCTGTACGCCGAGGGAGAAACCGCGCCGAAGATGATGTCCGTGGGGATGCACTGCCGGCTGCTTGGGCGTCCGGGCCGTTTCCGCGCGCTGCAGCGTTTCCTTGACTATATCCAGCAGCACGACAAGGTGTGGGTCTGCACCCGGCAGCAGATTGCCGACCACTGGCGCGAAACCCATCCGTATCGCGGGTAGCTTGTTGCCCCTGAACCTGGCCCTCTCTCCAGGGAGAGGGCTCCGCCCGGCCGCGTCTGTTGCACCGGTTCACCAGAATGTAATTTGATTATTGAATAAGCATGGCGAGGAGTACCAGGCACAGCAGCAGCACATAGATGCGCGCATACCATACATCCGGTACCGCAGGGATTGCCCGGCGGCTAAACACTATCCCGGCCCAGCCGGTCAGGACGAGCAGGCCTAAAATTTTCAGGCTGATAAACCCCAGAAATCCGCTCAGCGGAATGCTGTGCCAGCCAATGACGGCATAGGTCACAGCCCCGCATAGCGCCACGGGCAAAGAAAGCGGGTTGGATGCGCTAACGCACTCCTGCATTGCATACCCGTGTCGCCGTAGCAGGGGCACCGTCATGACGCTGCCGCCCACGCCCAGCAATGCGGCGATCGTACCGATAATCACACCGCCGCCGGTGACCACTGGCAGGGACAGGCGACGCCGAGCGCTGCCCGTGAAAAAACCCTTGCGCAACAAACAATCGCTGATGGTTGCCAGCATATAGAGAATAAACAGCGCGCGAACAATATTCTCGCTCAATATCCCCGCCAGACAGGAGCCCACCACCGCCCCAATGGCAATAAACCATAACAACGGAAACAGCGTCTGCGCGGCAAGCCTGCCCGCCCGCCAGTTTCGATAGCTGACCCAGCCGGCGTTAAATATCATCACCGCCGTTGAGGTAGCCACCGCGACATGCATGGCGTTGCCCGCGATCGCCGGCTGCCGGAGCATCAGTTGATAGACAAAGGGCACCACCACAAAGCCGCCGCCGAAGCCGAACAGCACCGTGGTAATGCCGGTAGTAAAGCCTGCCAGCGCAATAATAACGATCTCATTCAAGAGAGTATCCCCGACCTGAAAATGAGCGAGCAGCTTATACCGGTCGCGTACTGCTTCCCATTTGCGTAGCGCTCAATTACCTTTGTAAATCGGTCAGAGGGAGGCAGGTGTGCGCAACGTAAAAATTGACGAGTTCGATCGACTCGATCGTGATGTGGTGGCGTTAGGTAATGACTATGTGCAGGGATTTATCCTGCCCCCGCACCAGCATCGTCGCGCACAGCTGCTGTATGGCGCGACCGGACTGATGTATGTCACTACGCAGGACGGAGAATGGGTGGTTCCTCCGCAACACGCTGTCTGGATCCCCCCTGAAACCGTGCATGCCGTCAGATTTGCAGGGGTGACCACGCGTAGCTTGTATATTGAGCCAGACTGTGTGGCCGCTTTCATTAAACACCGTCGTTGCGAAGTGATCAGCGTCTCGCCGCTGTTGCGCCAGCTACTGCTTGAGGCTGTGGATTTACCACCGTTGTACGACAGCCCACGCGATCGCACGCTGATACAGTTGATGTTGCTGGAACTGGCCGCTATGCCGGTCCGCGAATTTGACATTCCGTTGCCGCAGCATCCGGCGCTGCTGGCGCTTTGTCAGGCTTTTTTGCTTAACCCCTCTATCCATGATCCTGCGGCGCGCTGGGCCAGGGCGCTGTTTATGAGTCCTAGTACCTTTCGCCGCCATTTCCTGAAGCAGCTGGGCCTGTCGTTTTCCGCCTGGCGACAGCGAGCCTGCGTGGTGAGCGCCCTGGCATGGTTGATAGCAGGCAAACCGGTGAACGAAGTGGCATTATCCCTTGGATACGACAATGCGTCCTCTTTCGCCACCATGTTCCGCCGCGTGACCGGGCAGCCGCCGTCGTTTTATCACCCAGCCTGAGGCGTCGGAGAAGGGGACTCCCGCAGCATGTGTCGGAAATGAATGTCGCTTTTATGGCGTTGCTATGCGTTTACGCGGTCATAAGACAGATAATCCAGGAAGGCCTGGCTTCGTTTTCAGGTACCCCTACATTTAGTGGTGGCTACATCCAGGCGGTTTATCTATTCTGCCTGTAACCGTGAGAAGACCGGAGTCTCTCTTTGTGAACCATCTTATCGTTGAAAAAATCATCATCATCATTCTTCTCATCCTGTGGGGATTCGATACCTTCAGAACCAGGAAAAGAAAACGCTATGATCCCGCGATTGAAGCGGCTGATGCCAGCGAACGTTATCAATGGCGCTATCTGAGATGGGGATTTCGAATCATACAGGTGGTAGCGGGAGTGTATATCGTCGTTCAACTGATACAGGTATTACTGAGATAGAGGCATGGGCAGAGTTGCTTTTCGCGTCGACAAGGGGAAGCGTTCGCTCTGTGCCAGAGCAGACGTTAACGTCGATAACTACGTCACTTCTGAAGCTGAACATAACCATTATCAGCTACACTTGTTCCTGTTTTTCGTCGAGAGCTGAGAACTTGCCTGCATATCAAAGGAGGGTTTTTAGATGATAACATTTCAAATAACGGCTTATGTGACCCTGCAATGATGCAAGTGATACTGGTTCGACACGCGGAAACAGAATGGAATGTAAAAAATATTATTCAGGGACACAGTGATAGCGCATTGACGCTTCGTGGGGAGCGTCAAACATCAGCTTTATTGGCAGCGTTTGCAGAGAGTGATTACCGGGTAGAATGTGTTTACGCGTCTCCACTTGGCCGGGCCTGGCAAATGGGACAGCGCCTGGCTGAGCGTTTTTATTGTTCACTGATAGCTGAACCGGCTCTGAAAGAACAGGCTTTTGGTCAGTTTGAAGGCATGACAACCGTAGCGCTGCTGCAAAATAATCCGGACGCCGCAGAAGCATTATTCACCCTGGATGCAGAGTATTGTCCGCCAGGGGGTGAGTCTCTCTCAGATGCTTCGCAGCGAATGATACATTTTTTATCCAGTCTGGAAAAAAAACATCATCATCGAACAATATGTATTGTGTCTCACGGGCAGGTCATTCAGGGCATGCTTGCGACATTAAAAAGTGGATCTGTGGATGATTTTCACCGCTATGCACAACCCAATGCGAGTTACGCCGTTTTCGAGCTGATTAATGGAAGCTGTACCGTTCTAAGCTGGGGGATCGCGACACATTTACGTCACCTGGATTAGCCGTTACCTTGCTGTCATTCAAATCGATGATGATTGAAGTACAACGTCCGCTTCTTGCCCGCATCGAACGGAGGTAACATAGCGGAAATATGTTTTCGGACTCTACCAGGATGCCTTTCATCGAAACGTTTATGACTTTCCTTCTCGCACTGACGCTTCTGGAGATTTCTCCTGGGCCAGACATGATGCTGACTATCGCCACCAGGAGCGGACGTTCAGATGACTGGGGATCCCCGGTTATATCCTCCCGTTTTTTGACGTCAGAAATTCATAGTTTTATGCCCAGGTTTTGATATTTCAGAGGAACTGGTAACAAAAGCATGTTGAGGTAGAACTTTTTTAAGTAAAAACATATTGGTGTCAGGATCTGGATCTGCGCAATAATCATTCACAACGATAAGGCGGTAATCCAGATCAAAAGCTTGTCCGACTGTGGAAAGCACCACACGACTGGTAGTTACACCCGTAAGAATCAGGTTTTCGATGCCTTGAGCACGAAGGATCATCTCAAGTTCAGTAAACGAGAAAGCTCCGACTCTGCGTTTGACGATGACGACTTCATTTTCTGCTGGAGCAACATCAGGATGAATAGCCGTGCTCTCGTTATCAGCCATAAAAACTCCATTCTCCTTAATCGAAGCGAAGATAGTGTTGTTTTTGCTGACCTCTGGATACCCCTTGCGGAATCCGACGCTGACATAAATGACCGGTACGCCTGCTGTGCGCGTAGCGGCAATCAGCGTAAAGCCGCCTCCGCCTTCTTGAGGCAATCAATTCAAGCAGACGTAGCCTGAGGGCGAGGGGTATTGCGATATCCTAATATAAGTCGCCAGTTTTGATGACAGAACGACAAAAATCCGCTTTTCGCTCACAGCGGATCTTCACCTGCGTTAGCTCGTCCGCTCCTCCCTTAAAGCTGCCCTTTACGGCAGACTAGTGCCAGGAGCGGATGTTGCATGCCCACAGGAGCGCGATGGAAATGTAGCAGTACAACTTATCCCTATCGTCAAAAAATGGCACTAACTGAAAGATGTCAATCTGCTTCCTCATATATATCTACATTCCCCCCTATTCATTAATAAAGGATGGATGAAGATGCTGAGAGGTAAAAGAGCTGTAATTACCGGTGGTGGCACGGGATTTGGTCAGGCGCTGAGCGTATGGTTAGCGCGAGAAGGCGTCGAGGTGGATTTTTGCGCGAGGCGCGCTGATGACATTCAAAAAACTTGCAGTATCATTACGGCTGAAGGCGGAATGGCGAAAGGGCATCTCTGTGATTTAACCCTACCTGAATCCCTTTCTCAGTTTTCTTCACAGTTGTTAACTTTAGACAAGCCCATAGACATTTTAATCCTCAATGCTGCTCAGTGGCTTTCAGGAACGTTAGACGATCAATCAGACACAGAAATCATAAATACTATCAGTTCAGGCCTGACAGGTTCTATTCTGCTGACTCAGGCATTGCTACCCGGGTTAAGACGTTCAGAAAGTGCGGATATCGTCTCAATTATATCTTCATGTGGGATTCCTAATTTTACAGATTCAATTGCGCACCCCGCTTTTTTTGCCAGTAAACACGGGCTTAGCGGGTTTACAACTAAACTTTCGCACCAGTTGTCTAAAGAAAATATACGTGTGACTGGGTTGTATCCCCCGGATTTCGAGCTGACAGGGTTAGAGGCGTTTGTCGATAGCCAGCCCAAAATGGGGGAACGTCTGATGAATGGGCGTTCAGTCTGGGAAACAATTCGCTTTGTGCTGACTCAACCCCGTAATTGCCATATCAGGAGCATCTACTTTGAAGGCCCAACTCGCGAAAAACTGGCAGTCAGAAGCTGAGTCTGCGACGTTTAACAGTGTAGCCAACGTCCGCTGATCGCTCATATCAGACCTTCAACTCAGATAGCTTGTCCGCTCTGTGCCAGGAGCGGACATTAAAATCAAAACCGATGGCAAGCTTACCGAGCATAACATTATGCTTGCGCTGCTGTGTAACGTGCTTCCAGCTTATCCAAAAAGCCAAAAAGTACTTGATTCATTTCACTGTAATCGTGCGCCCGGAGCGCTTCAGGCGTGTCAACGAAACGATATTCTGCTGCACGGCTCAGGTCTTTCTCAGAATGAGCGATCAGCCGTTCTACAACGTCCAATGTGAGCTCCATGTGGCACTGGAAACCAAAGACGCGGTCTGAATAGGCAACGATCTGCCGCGGACAGCCTTCGCTGTAAGCAATAATTTTGGCCTCTGGCGTCAAACCTGGCATATCGTTATGCCAGTGACCCACTTCAAGTGTTTTCCCAAAGTGAGAGAACATCTCATCCTTACTGCCGTCTTCGCTCAATGTGATCGGGAATTTACCAATCTCTTTTTCCGGGCTATGAGAGAACGGCGCGCCCAGCGCTTCACCAATGAGCTGTGAACCCAGGCAGATACCGATCACCGCCTTACCGGTTTTAACCGCGGAAGCAATCAGCGCCTGTTCCGCTTTAGCATTAAAGTGCGGGCACGCTTCAAGCGTGGTGTCAGGATCTTGCGGACCGCCCATAACGATAAGAAAATCGATGCCTACGGCGTCATCAGGTAGCCGATCGCCTGCATAGACGCGTGAGTAAGTTACATCATGACCCTGGTTTATTGCCCAGGTTTCATATGCGCCCGGGGCTTCAAAACTTTCATGTACGATAAAGTGTACACGCATGAGGTTAAGCTCCTGTAATATCTTTGATGATCAGGATGATAAGTCACGCACCCATTGCCTAAGGCTCTACTCCGGGTGGTTCCAGTTTCGATATGATAATGGCAGGGGCTAAATCTGAAATGCCAGGTAGTATAGATAAAGCGCCAAGACATGATGAAGCCACAGGCTGGTCCAGTACTGCGATAAGCTATCAACGCGGCGAGGCAGATCCTCCCCATCATCATGTTGAGGGGCAGCTACTCTTCGCCACCAGAGGGGTTATGCTGGTGCAAACAGAGAGCGACCGTTGGGTGATCCCTCCTCAGCGGGCATTATGGCTACCGCCTCTGCATATCCATAGTTATCATCTGCTTTCACAAACCGATCTCAGGGCGATCTATTTCAGCAGTAGCCTTATCGCAGAATGTACGAGCTTTACGAAGAGTCAGCAGGTACATGTGATCACGGCTACGCCGTTAGTCAAAGAGCTTATCGCTGGGCTGTTCAGTGAGGACTACGCCAGACCGAGTCAACGGAAGATAGCGTTGTTGCTTCTGGAAATTCTCAGCGAGGCTCCACCTTTAACGATGGCGCTTCCCATGCCGAATGATGAGCGATTATTCAGCGCTGCCAGATCGCTACTGGTCAATCAGCGCTGGGAAGCATCGCTGAGCGAGCTGGCTTTTATGTCGGCCATGTCGGAACGGACCTTTTCCCGATTGTTTATGAAGGATACAGGCTTTAGTTTTAGAACATGGAAGCAGAGAGCCAGAATTTGCGCTTCGTTGGATCTTCTCGCGAACGGCGTTCCAATCAAACAGGTCGCTTACCAGCTTGGTTTCTCATGCCCGGCGGCCTTTACCGCTGCTTTTCGCTGCATTTTGGGGGCAACGCCACGCGATTTTGTGCCTTAAACCGGGAAACCCTCAAAGCGGTCTTTGAGACTGTCATGGGCATATTACCAGACGCAGAAACCCTGCGAGGGTAGGGGTATCCCGCCTTTGCTGTTGAGAAAGGTAGTTTAATTTGCACCCGACACACTCTCATTGATTAAAGCACGGAGTGGAGATTACTGCGGTCCACAGTTCTGACAAACCGTGAAAGAGAAGGCCTGCATGAAGAAAAAAGGTGTCGCGATGCGTGATGAAATTACCTTATGACAGACCTTACGGTGATTTACGGCACCGGGTGGATTCCGGACGCTGTGAGCCCCTCATTGCTACGAAGCCTGATTCTGCTGTACCTCAGGCCATATGATAGCCTGCGCAACAATCACATCCTGCCCATTAATGCGTCCAGGGGAGTACTCCCGGGCCCTGGACGTCCCCTGTGTAGGCTGAAGATAAATTAGCATTGCTGTTAATCGTGGGTTCTGCAGATGGGTAGAAATTGATAACTTAGGATGCAAGTTCGTCCCGCTCTTTCTGCAGTTTTCATCGAGGGGATATTCTGCGGAATAATTGTGCCCATATACATAGATAGTTCCGAATCGGAATGAGTTAATAATCGGTACAGCAGGCGTTGCGCTCGGGCCGATAATGATCGACCACGAAAAGCAGGAAGTATTACTTTGTCAGTAATACGATATCCTCTCAGAAAAGCGAGGTTTCCTTTCTGGCATATTAGCAACCCGGCGCGAACATCGTTTTCATAGATAATATATACTTCTCTCTCAGAAATATGGTCACACAACTCTTCGTCATCAACTGCTACCAAATTGCTTGCAGATAGTTCGCGAACTGTCTGCCATGTATGCTTATAGGCATCACCCAGGGCCTGACAACACCAGTCAAAATCTTCGTATGTCGCCACTTGCAAAGTAAGAGATTTATCATTGAATTCAGGGGGTTCAGAAAAAGAAGTGGCATATATATACTGGTCGGGAATACCCTGCGGGAAGGACTGGCCGGGTACAAGAATGCGGACATACTGAGCTCTGAGTTGTGACCATTCCTTACTAATGAGTTCTAATGCAGTATGATTTAGGTCAGAATCCATACCTACAATATCAATAAAAGGTTTGTTAATATTTCCGCCCTGATAACGGGGGACAGTAAGAAATTGCTTTCCATCAATTTTGAGTTTTCGTTGTAAAAAATATTCCTGACATAATCCAGTTTCTCTCCAGGGAAATCCCGCCGAGAAATTTCTGTCTGTACACCTCGATTCCTGCTCTGACAACCATTGTTTTAACCATGAACGTAGAGTAACTTCAGACACAGGTAGCCTGGCATATTGAGATAGCATGTAAGATAGCATAAAAAATATTTTGCCCTTGGATGTAAAAAAGTTTTTTTAAACAAATCAGAATAGTTCTACTCTCATTTTATTACCAATTATAGCTGGCACGTCAGCTCCTTGCTCAATGCGGACCTTTCGCTCGACAGCTTGTCCGCTCCGCGCCAGAAGCGAACAGTGTTATGAGTGGCCAGTGATAAAACGTCAGCCCGTTGACCTTGCCTTACAGCACCTTAACCACTTCAAATTCTTCTGCGATCAACTCCATATCTTCAGAAAAATGACCTTCAGAGCTGAAAAATCTCTGATGCTCTTTCTTCCAGTATTCAAGGCTTAAATCGCCTTCACCTTCTTTGCGGGCGAACGCTTCAGTGACATCACAAAAACGAACCAGCTGCATCGAAATCAGTCTGATCACGCAGACTGGAACATTCTGACCATCAAGAATAATGTTATAACTCCCGATTCTCGGGGCGGATTCTTCCTGCTGGTAAGAGGCATAAGATCCGCAAGAGGCCGTTTTGATCCCTTTTTTGATCAGGTCAGCAAGCTCGTTAGCCAGTTGCGGACTGTCACCCATTTGCCAGGCATCTGCGCCGGGATATTTCTTTTTTATTTCCTCAACCTCAACCATGAAAATTCCTTCGTTATCGTCAATGAAAAGAAAAGCTATCCCTTTTTTAACATGAGCGGTCCCAACATAATAGGCGATATCATTCTTTAGATAGTGTGGTCCGTTCTTCGCTCAAAACTGACCTTGATCGATAACTTCGGCTGGCTGGACAATGCGTCGATTCCATTCTCGATGAGCCGAATCGGCGCCATTGTCTCCCTGGGTATTGCGCTGTACTTGATTTACTCCAGCAGCTGGGCAAAAGCCGCAACGGTGGAAATCCCCCGTCGGCCAGTACCGCGGGGGAGCTGACGATTATTGCCAGCGTTTCAGCAGCAGGCTGGCGTTAACGCCGCCAAAGCCAAAACCGTTCGACAGCGCATAACGCATCTTCTGCGGGCGGGCCTGCAGCGCCACCAGGTTCATGCCTGCCGCGTCTTCATCGGGGTGATGCAGGTTCAGCGTCGGCGGCACCATCTGATTACGCAGCGCCTGAATGGTGAAGATGGCCTCGATCCCGCCGGCCGCGCCTAACAGATGGCCGGTGGCGGATTTCGTCGAGGTAATGGCGACCGGATGGGCGCCAAACAGCGTTTTGATCGCCGCCAGCTCGCCTTTATCACCGACCTGCGTCGAGGTAGCGTGGGCGTTGATATGATCAATCTCTTCGACGGTCACCCCGGCCTGGCGAATAGCGATCTCCATGGCCCGACGTGCGCCGTTCCCGTCTTCCGGGCCTGCGGTCAGGTGATAAGCATCTGCGCTGGTGCCGTAGCCGACCAGCTCGGCCAGCGGCGTGGCCCCGCGCGCCAGCGCGTGCTCCAGCGACTCGATCACGATAAGCCCGGCGCCTTCTCCCATCACAAAACCATCGCGGTCACGGTCAAAGGGGCGGGAAGCGCTTTCCGGCTGGTCGCTGTAGGCGCTGGACAGCGCCCTTGCCGCGGCAAACCCGGCCAGGCTAACGCGATGAATTGCCGCTTCCGCGCCGCCGCAGAGGGCAATATCCGCCTCGCCGCTGCGGATCATCCGCGCTGCATCGCCGATGGCCTGGGCACCCGCTGCGCAGGCGGTGACCGGCGCGCCGATGGGGCCCCGGAAGCCGTGGGCGATAGACACATGCCCGGCGGCCAGGTTGGCCAGAAAAGAGGGGATAGTGAACGGCGAGAGACGACGCGGCCCGCGCTCCTCGGTGGTATGTACCGCATTGGCGATCTCGCTGAACCCGCCGATCCCGGTGGCGATCACCGTGGCAGTGCGTTCCTGTTCGGCCTCGGATGCTGGCGACCAACCGGCCTGGGCCAGCGCTTCGCGCGCGGCGACCAGCGCAAACTCAATAAAGCGATCCATCTTTTTGCGCTCTTTCGCCGGGATGGTCGCCAGCGGGTCGAAGCCGTGCAGCGGATCGCTGTCAATGGACGGCACCTGGCCAGCCACTTTGCAGGGAATATCCGCGACCAGCTGCTCGCTGAGTCGGGTGATCCCTGACTTTCCTGCCAGCAGCGACTGCCAGACGTGCTGTACGCCGCAGCCCAGCGGGCTGACAATCCCCATCCCGGTGACGACAATGCGTTTAACGGAAACGCCCATAGTTAACTCTCCTGTAGTATCAGTGTGCCGGCGGCTTTTTCGTCAAGGGAGCCAGCAGCGCGGCAAGTAAAAAACCCATCATGATGAGGTAGAAAGCATCGGAAAATGCCTGGGTTCGCGCCTCCCGTAGCGCCAGCGCGGAAAGATTTTTCACCGCCGCCGTCTGCGCGGCATCCGGCGAGATCCCCTGGACGGTGAAGTTTGCCGCGCTGCGCTGAACAAAATCGCTCATTGCCAGGTTGGCGTTATTCAGATGGTCCGCCAGGCGGCTATAGTGCAGATTGGTTCTGTCGTTAAGCACCGTGCCGCACAGGGCGATGCCGATGGCGCCCCCGAGGTTGCGCATCAGATTAAACAGCCCGGAGGCCAGCTTCAGGCGCGCGGGCGGCAGGCTGCCCAGCGTCAGGGTCACCGTTGGCGCGACGGCAAACTGCTGCGCCAGTCCGCGAAAGGCCTGCGGGAGCAGCAACTGGTCCGCCCCCCAGTCGTGAGTGATCGGAACAAAGCTGTACATTGACACCGCAAAGCCGATCAGCCCGGCCATCAGCAGCCAGCGCAGATCGACGCGGTTGGCGAGCCACGAATAAAACGGAATAGACATGACCTGGAACAGACCGGTGGAAAATACCGCCAGGCCGATCTCCAGCGCACTGAAACCGCGCACACTCCCCAGATACAGCGGGGTTAAATAGATGGTGGCGAAGATGCCGACGCCGGCCATAAACGAGAAATAGCAGCCGAGGCTGAAGGTTCGATCCTGCAGGGCGCGGAGATCCATCACCGGCTGCGGATGGCGCAGGGTGCGGATAACAAAGGCCACGCCGCAGAGCAGGGCGACCCAGGCGGTGGTCGTCAGGGTCGCGTCATCAAACCAGCTCCAGCGCGGACCTTCTTCGAGGGTATATTCCAGGCAGCCGAGGGACAAGGCCAGCAGCAGAATACTGAGATAGTCGGCGCCGCGCAGCAGAGTGGGGTCGGCGCTGTCTACTTTTACCAGCAGCGGCACTGCCACCGCGATGTAAATCCCCGGAACAACGTTGATAAAGAACAGCCAGTGCCAGTTGTAGTTTTCGGTGATCCAGCCGCCCACCGTTGGACCCAGCGTAGGGGCGAGGGAGGCCAGGCCGCCGATCGTCGCCGCGGCGATGACCCGCTGTTTGCCCTGAAAAAAGGCGAAAGCGGTGGTGAACACCAGGGGGATCATCGACCCGCCCGCCAGTCCCTGCAGGGCGCGGAAGGCGATCATACTCTGGATGTTCCACGCCCAGCCGCACAGCAGGCTCATCAGCGTGAAGCTCGCCGCGGAAGCGGCAAACAGCCAGCGGGACGACATGACCCGGGCCAGCCAGCCGGAAAGCGGGATAATAATGATCTCGGCGATCAGGTAGCTGGTTTGTACCCAGACGGTTTCATCGTCGCCCGCCGACAGGCCGCCGCCAATATCCCGCAGCGAGGCGGAGACGATCTGGATGTCGATAAGGGCAATAAACATCCCCACGCACATGCTGGCGAAGGCGAAGATCTTCTTCGCCGTCGGCATCGACAGACCCTGCGGGGCGGACAGCGCCTGAACGGTGCTCATCGAGGGCTCTTTTCGTTCACGGTGACGATCACCGACAGTCCCGGGCGCAGGACGTCAAGCTTTGCCCCGTCACCTTCCAGCGCAATGCGGACCGGCACCCGCTGCACGATTTTAGTGAAATTCCCGGTCGCGTTCTCCGCCGGCAGAATGCTGAAGCGTGAGCCGGTCGCCGGCGCCAGGCTGGCGACATGCCCCTTAAAGGTATGGTTCGGCAGCACATCGGCGACGATGGTCGCCGGCTGGCCGGCACGCATATGCGCCAGCTGGTTTTCCTTGAAGTTAGCGTCAATCCACAGGCCGTGCGCGGGTACCAGGGAGAGCAGCTGCGTACCGCTGCTGACGAAGGAGCCGGACCACGCGCGGCGGTTGCCAATCACCCCATCGAACGGCGCGCGAATGTCGGTATAGCTGAGGTTCAGCCTGGCCATCTCGAGGTTAGCCTGGGCCTGCGCCAGGGCAGCCAGGATTTGCTGATGGCGAGCATTCAGCACCGCCAGCTGACGTTCGGCCACGGTTTTATCCGCTTTGGCCTTCTCCTGCTCGGCGTGCGCCCGGCGATAATCGGCGGAGGCGTTATCGCGGATCTGTGCGGAAATCGCGCTCGACGCGGCCAGGGCGTTATAGCGTCGGTTGTCGTTAGCCAGTTTTTCGGTTGCCGCCGTGGCGGCCAGTAACGAGGCCGCAGAGCCGGCAATGGTCGCCTGCTGAAGCTGGCGGGTAGCCTGGATATCGGCCAGCGCGGCCTGCTGCGCCGCCACTTCTCCGGCGGCTTTCGCGAGGGCGGCGCGATAATCGCGGTCGTCAATGCGGATCAACAGGTCACCTTTTTTCACCGCCATATTGTCCTGCACCGCCAACTGCTGGATATAGCCGGAGACTTTGCTGGAGATGGCGCTAATGTCGCCGCCGACATAGGCATCATCGGTGGTCTGCATAAAGCGCCCGGTATGCCACCAGTAAGCGCCGTAGCTCGCTGCCGCCAGGGCGGCAGCCCCCAGGGCCGCCAGGACAAGAATATTTTTCTTACTGGTCGGATTCATTGCTGGCATCTCTGTAAGGTTCCGGTTGGAATTTTTGTCCGCTATCGCCTTCGCGTTTGCGCAGCAGATATTCGTGACGATATTTCATCAGCGGCGAGGCGGCGGGGCCCGGCACCATGGCGTATTTACCCGGAATAATCTCTTCCCCGGTCGCTTTATCCACCATGACTGGCTCCACGCGGCGCTGGGTGGCGGTTTCCACCAGCTGCATCTGACGGCCTTCGGGGGCGAAGTGGCGGTTACCCCATTCCGCCAGCGCCAGCAGCACCATGCGAAAATCGCGGCCGCGTTGCGTAAGGTGGTATTCGTAGCGCGGCGGGGTGCTGCTGTAGCACACCTTCTCCAGCAGTCCGTCATCGACCAGTTCCTTCAGGCGGCGCGACAGAATATTGGGCGCGACGTTGCTGCTTTTCTGGAACTCGTCAAAGCGGGTAAAGCCCGCGAAGGCATCGCGCAGGATCATGATGCTCCAGCTGTCGCCGATGCGGCCAAGGCTGCGGGCGATGGGGCAGGGAGCGTGGCAAAGCGGTTCATTTTTCATGGGCTGTCCAGTAACCAGGTGGCTTTTGCCAGCAAATTGACATAGTCACTATCAAAATGCAAGTTACCCTTCATGGTACTCGGAGAAGAAGCTGCTGCCGTTTCGCTACGCCGTTTCACCTTTGAATGCCGAAAACTGGACAGTCGCCGCCGCCTTATATCTGCTTGACCGTAATAAGAGATAAATATCGCTGATGGCAGATGAAACATTTTAATAATGATAAAAATCGATGTGCTGGGTAATGACCTTTATTGGGGGATACGATATAAGGTATGGCGACACTCAAATTAACATTCTCATAACTTATAAAGGTTAAATAAATGAAGCAGGTGGGTATTGTTGGTTGGCGAGGGATGGTGGGCTCAGTATTGTTGCAACGCATGATCGAAGAAAATGATTTCGACGATATTACAGCGCATTTTTTTAGTACCTCCAGTGCGGGTGCCCCGGGCCCGGTTATTAATGGTAAAAGCGACAGGCTGAAAGATGCGAATTCCCTTAGCGCACTCGCCGAAATGGATATCATCATCACCTGTCAGGGCGGGGATTATACCAAAGCCATCTATCCGGCGTTAATTAACCATGGCTGGCAAGGTTACTGGATTGATGCGGCTTCGGCGCTGCGGATGGATGAAAAAGCCTGCATTATTCTCGACCCGGTCAACCGCGAAAATATCGATCGTGCGGTAAAAGCGGGAATTAAACTGTTTGTTGGCGGCAACTGCTCCATTACGCTGAGCCTGATGGGGTTGGCCGGGCTGATAAAAGCGGATCTTATCGAATGGATGAGCGTGATGACCTATCAGTCTGCCTCCGGGGCGGGCGCCAAACAGGTGCGGGAATTAATCGCACAAAGCGCTTATATCAGTCAGCATTTATCCGCTGATGAACTGACATCATCAGGTTCCGTGCTGCCATTGGTAAATAAAGTGAGTGAGTTGATTAACAGCGCGGGCATGCCGGTGGAGAATTTTGGCGACCCCCTCATGGGCAGCATCATTCCGTGGATCGACAGCGATCTGGGCGATGGAAACAGCCGCGAAGAATGGAAGGGCGAGGCGGAAACTAATAAAATTCTTGGCCTTGCGCCGGGTACCATCCCGGTCAATGGTTTATGCATTCGGGTCGGGGTGATCCGCTGTCACAGCGCGGCGATTACGCTGAAACTTAAACGTGAGGTCAGCGAAGCAGAATTTGCTGAGTTAGTCACCCATTCCCATCCGTGGGTAAACTATGTCCGCAATAATAAGCAAGAGAGTGTCAGTAAATTGACCCCGGCTGCTATTAGTGGTTCGCTGCAGGTAGGTATTGGCCGCTACAAGAAAATGTCGCTAAATAATGACCCAGTCTACTCGGTGTTAACGGTTGGCGATCAGCTATTGTGGGGGGCGGCGGAACCCCTGCGCCGCATGTTAAATATCCTGCTGGGCAAAATATAGTTACGGTCATCCGGGGAAAGCCCTCGCGCGCAGGCGGTTAAGACAAATGTTTAACGAAGCGTTTGCGAACCTCCTTGTAGCCGTTATTTTCATAAAATTGATGCGCTCTGATTCTTTTTTCACTACTTGAAAGCTCGATCTGAGCGCATTGTTTATCACGGGCGAGGCGCTCTGCGGCCTGGAGAAGTTGCTGGCCTATCCCTGATCCACGTGACGATTCCTCTATGACCAGCGCGGAAATTAATGCCCATAAACGGTTCTCATGTACCGGTAAAATAAAATTGATAACGATTACGCCACACACGGCGTTTTCTGTTTCCGCCACCAGCGCACTCATCATCCTCTGCGGGGCAGTGATGCGTTGCGCTAAGATCGCCGTCTCCGTCTGATAGCCCAGCTGCAGAAATAGCGTTTGCAGCGAGGGGATATCTTCTGCTTCAGCCGCTCTGATGAACACCATGATCTTCGACTCCAAATAACATGTTACCGGACCGGAAGCGGGCCGGCGGATACCTTATTCCCCGGTCCGCTCCAGTCTATGCCACTCAGTCCATCAGACTGACCTGGGCGGCGACAATCCGCCAGCCGTAGGGGAAGCGTACCCAGGTCTGCTGCTGGCGGCCCAGGCGCGCGCTGCCTTCGCGGGTGAACTCGGTGCTGCACACCGCCATATCCGCGCCAAAGGTGGTAATGGTGGTATGGCGCAGATCGCGGGCCAGACCGGCGGCGGGGCGGGCGGCGCGAAAGGCGCGGATCGCCTCGATGCCATACAGATTTTCGCCGGCTCCCAGCCGTACGGTGCGCGGGTCGTGCCAGAATAGCGCATCCAGTACCTCGATGTTATTGCTGACCAGCGCCTCTTCATACTGATAAAACGCCGCCGTCACCTCGGCGAGGATCGCCGGGCGGTCTACATTATCCAGATTGATCATGCTGCACTCTCCGCCACTCGGGCATCGGTAATGCCCATCGCTTCCAGCGCCCGCGCGGCGCGAAGACAGGCTTGTTCGTTAAACGGCGCGGCAATCAGCTGCAGGCCAATCGGCTTGCCGCTGGCGGTACGCAGGGGCACGGTCACCACCGGCAGGCCGAGGAAGGAGATCGGCTGCGTCAGCATTCCCATGCTGGCGCGCACCGGCAGCGGCTGGCCGTTAATCACCATCTCCTCCGCGCCTATTGGCGTGGCGCTGCATGGAGTGGCCGGGGCGATCAGCACGTCGGCCTGACTGAACAGGGATTTGATCGCCTGACGGGTATGACGGCGGAAGCGCTGAGCCTGCAGATACCACGCCGAGGGGATCATCGCCCCGGCCAACAGCCGCTCGCGGGAGTGGGGTTCAAAGCGCTCGGGCGACTGGCGAAGATCCGCCAGATACTGATTGCCCCCTTCGCTGGCGCTGATGATAAAGGCCGCCGAGCGGGCCAGCGCGGCATCCGCGAACTGCAGCTCGCTGTCGGCGCCCAGCGCGTGGGCGACCCGATCCACGGCCGCCCGGGCGTCGTCATCGCACCAGGTGGTGAAATAGCCGCCCAGCCGCGCGCAGCGCAGCCCCTCCAGTCCGCGCTCCAGCAGGTTGCCAGTGCGCTCGCTGGCTTTATCAGCCTGAAAGTCATCGGCCGGGTCGCGCCCCTGCAGGGCGTCATACACCGCGGCGAGGTCGGCCACCCGGCGGGCAAAAGGACCAATATGATCCAGACTGGCGACAAACGGATGGCTGCCAGAGCGCGACAGGCGCCCGAAAGTGGGTTTCAGGCCAAAGATCCCGCACAGCGACGCGGGGACGCGGATCGAGCCGTTGGTGTCGCTGCCGAGGCTGAAATGAACCAGCCCGGCCGCCACCGCCGCGGCCGAACCGCCGGAAGAACCGCCGGCGATCCGCGACAGATCGTGCGGGTTGCGCGTCGCGCCATAGTAGCTGTTTTCGGTGGTGAAGCCGTAGGCGTAGGCGTCCATATTGAGCATCCCGCTGAGCAGGGCGCCGGCGCTGTGCAGCTGGCGCACCGCCCAGCTGTCGCTGGCTGCCGGCGGCCGGTCGCTCAGCAGTTCGGCGCCGGCGAGGGTGGTGTGCCCGGCGACATCAAACAGATTTTTCACTGCGTAAGGAATGCCTGCCAGCGGCGGCAGGGGGCGCTTTTCCCGGCGCAGGGCGTCGATGCTGTCGGCCTCCGCCAGCATGCGCTGGGCGGTGACCTCGGTCCAGGCGTTGATCTGCGGATTCACGCGGGCGATATCGTCCAGCGTCTGGCGGGCGATCTCCCGGGCGCTCAGTTCGCCATCGTGCAGCGCACGCTGGAGATCGGCAATGGTGAAGTGTTGAAGAGTCATGCTTTATACACCCCCGCAATCTCCTCGCGCGGCCCGAGGGGATAGTCCATCAGCGGCTGCGCCATGGCGGCGATGCGGGCAAACTGGCGCCCCAGCTCCTCACGGCGCGGCGCATCCAGCTCCATATCCAACAGGTGAGTCATCTGCGTCAGATACTCGCTCCAGTCTGGCTGTGTGGTCATGGTCTGCTCCTTAGTACCCGGCGGCGGCGCCGTTGCTGCGTGGATCGGTCGCCCCTTCAAGCAGACCGTTGGGATGGCGGACAATGGCCCCGGCGTGGCCCATCGCTTCGCTGAAATCGGCCAGCACTTCTACGTCGTGCCCCAGCTCGCGCAGGCGAGCGATACAGGCGGGGGCAAAGCGTCCCTCCAGCTTCAGTGAGTCGGAGGACTGGCCCCAGGTGCGGCCCAGCAGCCAGCGCGGACGGGAGATGCTCTCCTGGAGCGGCACCCCCTGCAGGATATAGCGGGTAAACAGCGCCGCCTGCGTTTGCGGCTGACCGTCGCCGCCCATCGAGCCATAGACCAACACCCGGCCATCGTTCAGGCGGGCGGCGGCAGGGTTGAGGGTATGGAATGGCTGTTTGCCTGGGGCCAGCGCCAGGAGATGCTGCGGATCGAGGCTGAAGGCCGCCCCGCGGTTTTGCCAGACGATCCCGGTGTCCGGGAGTACCACGCCGCTGCCGAACTCGTGATAGATACTCTGAATAAACGACACTGCCAGTCCGCTGTTATCCACGACGCCCATCCAGACGGTATCGCCCGGGCCTTTGCCGCCGCCCCAGGGGGAAGCGCTGGCGTCGTCGATGCTGTCGGCCAGCGGCTGCAGGGCTTCCGGGGTGAGCAACTGCTGTACATCCACATCCAGATGGCGCGGATCGGTGATATGCGCATCGCGCAGGGCAAATGCCCGCTTGGTGGCTTCGACAATACGGTGCACTGTTTGCGCGTCGTCGGCATCGGCCATCTTCAGGCGGTCGGTGATGCCAAGGATCGCCAGCGACACCAGTCCCTGCGTGGGAGGGGCAAGATTCCACAGCGTTCCCTGCTGGTGCTGGAGCGTCAGCGGCCCCGGACGCCTGGCGCGGTGGGCCTGCAGGTCGCCGAGGGTGACAGGCATCCCCAGCGTGGCCATACCCTGCGCCAGACGCTCGGCCAGCGGCCCGCGATAAAAGCTGTCGAGACCGTCGCTGGCCAGCATGCGCAGGGTACCGGCGAGGGCGGGCTGGCGGAAGCGGCTGCCGGGCCGCGGGGCCTCGCCCGCGACCAGCCAGGTTTCGCTGAAGCCCGGCTGATGGCGCAGCTCTTCCAGTTTGCTGGCGGTGGCGTGGGCCTGCGAGGCAGTGACCGGAATGCCGTCTTCGGCATAGCCGATCGCATCGGCCAGCAGGCGGGCCACCGGCAGCGCGCGGCCGGTTAAGTCCCGTGAAATACGCAGCGCCTCGTCCCAGCCGCTGACGGTGCCGGCGACGGTCAGCGCGGCCTGCGGTCCCCGGTGGGGAATATGCCGCTGTCCGGCGTAGGCCTCGAGGGTCGCCAGCGATCCGGCGGCCCCGCTGGCGTCAATGGCGATTGGGTCTCCCTCAGGCGGCACGATCAGCCAGAAGCCATCGCCGCCGAGGCCATTCATATGGGGATAGACGACGGCGATGGCCGCCGCGGCAGCCACCATCGCTTCAATGGCGCTGCCGCCCTCGCGCAGGATCGCCAGCGCGCTCTGACTGGCGAGGTGGTGGGGGGCCACCGCCATGCCGTGGGTCGAAACGTTGCTACTGTGCATAAATTATCCTTTCTGAACGAATCACCCGCAGAACACTGCAAAAGCTGTTCCATCTCTGAACGTTTTGTTTCATTGATAAAAACGATGACCAGAATTTTCCCACTGGCACGCTATGTGTAAGGCATAGCAGATACAGTATGATGAGGAATGGATGATGAAACGAAAGTTACAGGGGCGCTATGCAACAACTCGATGAACGACTGAAAGGGCAATACGCCTCGCTGTCGCCGCAGGAGCAGCGGGTGGCGGATTTCATCTTTGACCACTTTGACGACCTGATAAGCTACAACAGCGCCGAGCTGGCGCAGCTGAGCGGTGTGTCGAAAGCCACCGTCAGCCGGCTGTTTAAGCGCCTCGGTTACGACAAATATAAGGATATGCGCGATGAACTGCGCACTCTGCGTCAGAGCGGGATGCCGCTCACCGACCAGCGCGACGCGGTGCAGGGTAACACGCTGCTGGCGCGCCATTATAAGCAGGAGATGGCAAACCTCACCCAGTGGGTCAACGCCCTCGACGCCCGCCAGTTCGCTGAGGCGCTGACGGCGATGGTGGCCGCCCGCCGCATTGTGGTGATTGGCATGCGCAACGCCTATCCGGCGGCGCTGCATCTGCGCCAGCAGCTGCTGCAGGCCCGCGGCCAGGTGCTGGTGCTGCCCCAGCCGGGTCAGAGTCTCAGCGAAGAGCTGGTCGATCTGACCGCCGATGATCTGGTGGTAATGATGGCGTTTCGCCGCCGGCCGCGAATAGTACGCCCGCTGCTGCAGCAGCTGCAGCGCGACGGGGTGCCGGTCCTGTTAATGTGCGAGCCGCAGGCCCACAGCCTGTTTCCGCTCTCCCGCTGGCAGCTCTGCGCGCCGCTGGACAGCGTCTCCGCCTACGATAGCTATGCCTCGGTCAACAGCCTGATTAATCTGCTGGCCAATGCCTTTCTCCATGAAACGCTCGACAGCGGTCGTCCGCGCATCCACGATATCGCCACGCTTTACCAGCAGCTGGACGAGCTGGAACAACGCTGATGGGGCGCCAGCGTGGTGCTGTGCATTATTATGGTGCAATAAAAACCACGTCATGGCGCCGCCGCTCTCTGAGCACTTTTCCGTTAACGCTTGTCCTTTCTCACTTTTTGTTTTAATTTCTCGCCAACCCTCGCCTCGTCTGTATCTGGCACATTAGTTGCAAAAACAGATTCAAAGAATCTTTTGTTTCATGCTAACGTAACGGGTAAACATCATGAAGAAACTGTTGATCGCGCTGGCCGGGGCCGCTTGTCTCCTATCGTCTGTTTCTGCCGCGCAGGCTGACCAGCTCCAGGATATTGAAAAACGCGGCGTCATCCGCATTGCCGTACCCCAGGACTTTCCACCGTTCGGCTCGGTGGGCACCGACCTGCAGCTGCAGGGGTATGACATCGATATGGCGCGCTATCTGGCGAAATCGATGAAGCTCAAGCTGCAGCTGGTCCCGGTGACCAGCGCCAACCGCGTGCCGTATCTGCAGACCGATAAGGTGGACCTGGTGATCTCCAGCCTCGGCAAGAACGCCGAGCGCGAGAAGGTGATCGACTTCAGCCGCGCCTACGCCCCGTTCTTCCTCGGGGTGTTTGGCCCGAAAGGGGCGGAGCTGAAGGACGCGGCCGCGCTGAGCGGCAAAAGCATCGGCGTGACCCGTGGGGCGGTGGAAGATATGGTGCTGACCAGCGTGGCGCCGCAGGCGGCGCAGATTAAGCGCTACGAGGACAATAACACTACGCTGTCGGCTTACCTGTCCGGTCAGGTGCAGTATGTCGCCACCGGAAACCTGGTGGTGGCGGCTATCTCCCGGCAGAACGCCGACAAAGCGCCGGTCCCGAGCTTTATGCTGAAGGACTCGCCGTGCTTTATCGGTCTGAAAAAGAACGAACCGGCGCTGAAGGCAAAAGTGGATACCCTCATCGAGCAGGGCATTAAGGACGGCACCCTCAACGGTCTGTCTGAGAAGTGGCTGAAAGCGCCACTGCCTGCCAGCCTCGGCGCGTAAGGTCTGGGGATGACGGAGCAACTTCATTTCTCTGAGCTCTGGCCGCACTGGCCGGAGCTGCTGGCCGGCCTGTGGGTGACGGTGCAGTTGACGGTGCTGGCGACGATCGGCGGACTGGCGATCGGCATCCTTGGGGCGGCGATCCGCAGCGGTCGCCCGGGAATGCTCAGCCGGGTATGGGGCGGATATGTGGAAATCATCCGTAATACGCCGTTTGTGGTGCAGCTCTTTTTTATCGTCTTTGGTTTACCGAACCTCGGACTGAAGATGACCGCCGGTGAAGCGGCGCTGCTGGCGATGGTGGTTAACCTCGGCGCCTATAGCACCGAGATCGTCCGCGCCGGTATTCAGGTGACGCCGAAGGGCCAGTGGGAAGCCGGTCGCGTGCTCGGGCTTAGCCGGACGCAAACCTTCGTTCGCGTCGTATTGCCCCCGGCGCTGCAGCGGATTTACCCGGCGCTGGTCAGCCAGTGCATCATTGTGATGCTCGGCTCGTCAGTGGTGTCGCAGGTCTCCTATGAGGAGCTGACCTTCGCCGCCAACCTGATCCAGTCGCGGACATTTTTGAGCTTTGAGGTCTATCTGGTGACCACCGGGATCTACTTAGCGTTATCGATAGCGATGCGCCAGCTGCTGATGGCGGCGGGGCGTAAATGGCTGGGGGTACAGGCCTGATGACCACTTTTACTGACTGGGACATTATCCGCAACCTGCTGCTGGCCGGTCGCTGGACGGTGCTGCTGTCGCTGGTCGCGTTCACCGGCGGGGCGCTGGTGACCTTACCGTTACTGCTGCTGCGCCTCACCGGCGGACGCCAGGTGAAACGGCTGATCCGCGGGTATATTGAGCTGTTCCAGGGCACGCCGCTGCTGATGCAGCTGTTTCTGGCATTCTTTGGCGTGGCGCTGTTCGGCGTCGACGTCTCGGCGTGGACCGCCGCCTCGGTCGCCCTGACGCTCTACACCAGCGCCTTTCTGCTGGATATCTGGTTCGGCAGCATTCGCGCGCTGCCGAAAGGCCAGTGGGAAGCCTCGCGCTGTCTCGGGCTGAGCTTCGGCCAGACCCTGTACCGGGTGGTGGCGCCGCAAGCGCTGCGCATTGCCATCGCGCCGACCGTCGGGTTCGCAGTACAGGTGATCAAAGGCACGGCGCTGGCATCGATTATCGGCTTTGTGGAGCTGACCAAGGCAGGGACGATGCTGACCAACGTCACTTATCAGCCGTTTAAAGTGTTTGCCCTTGTGGCGCTGGGCTATTTCATTCTGTGCTATCCGCTGTCCCGCTACAGCCGCTATCTGGAGAACAAATTCAATGCCTCTCATCACCATTAATCAGATGCAGAAGTACTACGGCGACAACCATGTGCTGAAGGGCGTCGATCTGGATATCGACATGGGGGAAGTGATCTCGATCATCGGCCGCAGCGGCTCGGGTAAAAGCACCCTGCTGCGCTGTATCAATGGTCTGGAGGGCTACCAGGAGGGAAGCATCAAGCTCGGGGGCATGACCATCACCAACCGCGATTCACAGGCCCGGGAGATCAGCCGCTCCATCGGCATGGTGTTCCAGAACTTTAACCTGTTCCCGCACATGACGGCGCTGGAGAACGTCATGCTGGCTCCGCGGCGGGTACTGAAGAAGTCCCAGGCCGAATGCCGGGAGCTGGCGCAGCGGATGCTGGAGAAGGTCGGGCTCGGCGACCGTCTGGATTACTACCCGGCCAACCTCTCCGGCGGCCAACAGCAGCGCGTGGCCATTGCCCGGGCGCTGGCCATGTCGCCGAAAGTTTTACTCTGTGACGAAATCACCTCGGCGCTCGACCCGGAACTGGTGGGTGAAGTGCTGAAGGTGCTGGAGCAACTGGCGGCGGAAGGTATGACGCTGATCCTCGTCACCCATGAAATGAATTTTGCCCGCGAAGTGGGCGACCGCGTGGTGTTTATGCATCAGGGACGCGTCTGGGAGCAGGGCGACAGCAAAACGCTGTTCGCCAGCCCGCAGACCAGCGAACTGAAACAGTTTATCTCCTCGGTGCGCGGTCTTAACTAACGTAAGGAATGGCAGATGGATATCACTCAGTTTTCGCAAATTAACCCGCCGCAGCGCCTGCTGATGGGGCCGGGGCCGATCAATGCCGACCCGCGCGTGCTGCGCGCCATGTCGAGCCAGCTGGTTGGCCAGTACGATCCGGCGATGACCCACTACATGAATGAAGTCATGGCGCTCTACCGCGGCGTGTTTCGCACCGAAAATCGCTGGACGATGTTGGTCGACGGCACCTCGCGCGCCGGGATCGAAGCGATTCTGCTGTCGGCGATCCGTCCCGGTGACAAGGTGCTGGTGCCGGTGTTCGGCCGGTTTGGTCATCTGCTGTGCGAGATCGCGCGTCGCTGCCGGGCAGAAGTGCACACCATCGAGGTGCCGTGGGGTGAGGTCTTTACGCCGGATCAGGTTGAGGATGCGATCAAGCGCGTGCGGCCGCGCCTGCTGCTCACCGTGCAGGGCGATACCTCCACCACCATGCTGCAGCCGCTGGCGGAGCTGGGGGAGATTTGCCGTCGTCACGATGTGCTGTTCTATACCGACGCCACCGCGTCGCTCGGTGGTAACCCGCTGGAAACCGACGCCTGGCAGCTGGACGCCGTGTCCGCCGGGATGCAGAAGTGCCTGGGCGGTCCTTCCGGCACCTCGCCCATCACCCTCAGCCCGCGGATGGAAGAGGTCATCCGCCGCCGCCGCTGCATTGAGCAGGGGATCCGCACCGATGCCCATCACGATGGCGTCGACGAGATGATCTACTCCAACTATTTCGATCTCGGCATGGTAATGGATTACTGGGGGCCGGAGCGCCTTAACCACCATACCGAAGCGACCTCGGCGCTGTTCGCCGCCCGGGAGTGCGCGCGCCTGATCCTCCAGGAGGGACTCGACAACGGCATCGCCCGCCACAAACTGCACGGCGATGCGCTGCTGAAGGGCATCCAGGCGATGGGGCTCGAGACCTTTGGCGACCTGCGGCACAAAATGAATAACGTGCTGGGGGTGGTGATCCCCAACGGGGTCAACGGCGATCAGGTACGCAAACTGATGCTGGAAGATTTCGGCATTGAAATTGGCACCTCGTTTGGTCCGCTGCACGGTAAAGTCTGGCGCATTGGCACCATGGGCTATAACGCGCGTAAAGACTGCGTGATGCAGACGCTCAGCGCGCTGGAAGCGGTCCTGAACTACCTCAGGTTCACCACCACTCAGGGCGCGGCGATGCAGGCGGCCTGGGATCACTACCGCACCGAGGCCACCCTATGAGTGACACCGTCCGCCAGCAGGCGGAGAGAGAGGCGGCCGCCAGCCGGGTGATGGCGCGTGCCGATCGGCTGGCCGCCCTCAGCGAAACCGCCGATGCCCTGACCCGGGTCTATCTGTCGCCCGAGCATCTGCAGGCCAACCAGCTGGTGGGGCAGTGGATGCAGGCCGCCGGCATGATGGTATGGCAGGACAGCGTCGGTAATATCTGCGGTCGCTATGAAGGCGTGCAGGAGGGCGCGCCGGCGGTGCTGCTGGGCTCTCATCTCGACACCGTGCGCAACGCCGGGCGCTACGACGGCATGCTCGGCGTACTGGCGGCGATTGAGGTGGTCCAGCGTCTGCACCAGCAGGGGCGACGGCTGGCGAAGGCAATCGAGATCGTCGGCTTTGGCGATGAAGAGGGCACCCGCTTTGGCATTACCCTGCTCGGCAGTCGCGGCGTCACCGGCACCTGGCCTGAAAGCTGGCTGTCACAGTGCGATACCGACGGGGTGAGCGTCGCCCAGGCGCTGGTGAATGCCGGACTCGATCCGGCGCGGATCGCCCACGCGGCCCGTCACCCGCGGGATATCGCCGCCTATCTGGAACTGCATATCGAGCAGGGGCCGTGCCTGGAGCAGGCGGGGCTGGCGCTCGGCGTGGTGGAGGCGATTAACGGCGCCAGACGGCTGAACTGCCGTTTTACCGGCGAAGCTGGCCATGCCGGCACGGTGCCGATGCTTCATCGCAAGGACGCCCTCGCCGCGGCGGCGGAATGGATGGTGCAGGTGGAAAACCTGACCCGGCAGCGCGGCGGTAACCTGGTGGCGACGGTCGGCACCCTGCGCTGTGCGCCGGGCGCGGTGAACGTGATACCGGGCGAGGTGCAGTTGACGCTGGATATTCGCGGCCCGCAGGATGCGCCGCTGACGGCGCTGCTGGAGGAACTGCTGGGGCAGGCGCAGGCCATTGCCGGGCGCCGCCAGCTGAGTTTCGCCGCCGAGGAGTATTATCGCATCGCCGCCACCGCCTGCGACAGTCACCTGCAGGCGGTGCTGAGCGAGGCGGTGGTGGCGGTGCAGGGGCGTTCCCTGACGCTGCCGAGCGGCGCAGGGCATGATGCTATCGCCATCGCCGAGCGCTGGCCATCGGCGATGCTGTTTGTGCGTTGCCTGGGGGGCGTCAGCCATCACCCGGCGGAGTCGGTCACCGCCGCCGACGTCGGGCTGGCTATCGACGCTTTCTCCCGGGCGGTAGAGAAGGTGGCCGACGCCTGATCGCGCCGGTCACCGTGCCCCGGCTGGCGGCTTTACACCGCCAGCTGGTTGACCACCTCGGCGACGGAGGTGATGGCATGGATGTTGCCGATCCCCGCGCCCACCGAGATATATCCCTCATCGGTATTCCCCTCCAGCATGCCCAGCCGCATCCCGCGCAGACCACCCATCGCCTGGGCCAGCTCGGTCCTGGAGGCGCCGGCCCGGTCCATGGCCACCAGTGTGTCGCTCAGTTTGCCGGGCAGCGCGCGGTAGTAGTCCGGCAGAGTACGGAACAGGCGCAGATCCAGACCGTTGGCGGCCACAATTTTCGCTTTCACCGAGTCGGGAACCCGGCTTTCGATGGTGCTGATAAATACCGAACCGGCGAAGACGCCCTCCGCCCCCAGGGCATGAACGGCGCGCGCGCCCCGGGCGTCGGTGATCCCTCCGGCGGCCATCACCGGAACCCGCTGTACCGCGTCAACGATCAGCGGGACGATGGTGAAGGTCCCGAGGGCGGTACCCGGCAGCGTGCCGCCTTCGTCAAAGCCGGTGGCGACAATAATATCCGCTCCGGCCTGCTCCGCGCGGCGGCTGTTCTCCGGCGTCGGGTTGATGTCACGATAGATAATGGTGATCCCGGCGGCTTTCAGTTCGTCGAACAGCGCCGGTTTTAACGAACCGTCGCCGTAGCCGGTGTAGACCACCACCTTAACCCCTTCCTCTTTGATCACCGGGAGGATCGCCGGCGTCCAGATGTCATTTACCGCCGTCGGGATCAGGTTGACGCCAAAGGGTTTCTCCGTCAGCTGTTTGGTTTTGCGGATCTCTTCGCGCATTTTCTCGGCGGTGGCCTCCGGGGTGGAGACGGCGGTTGCCGCCGTCAGTCCGGCGTTCGGGCCCAGCACGCCAAGCCCACCGGCGTTGCCGACGGCCGCCACCAGACGAGCATCGGTTAGCCAGGAGAGGGGCCCCTGGACCACCGGTTTTTCAATACCCAGAATGCGGGCGACGCGGTTAGGTTGCATGCTATTTTTCCTTGTATGTTAATAAGTTATAAATTTGTTCGCCCCAGCGATGCGGCAATGAGGGCAGTGTAGGCGTCTTTATTGTTTTAAAAAATGAGCAAAAACTTTCATCACTGTTATTAAATTAGTAATAATGTGAACTGATGAAGAGGTGGGAGGCGGGTCATCATGCAAATGAATCTGTTTGAAAATATTAAAATTTTTATTGAAATCGTCGATGCCGGCAGCTTTGCCCAGGCGGCGGAAAATTTGCAGATCCACCGACCGGCGGTGACCAAAGCACTGCAGCAGCTGGAGCAGGAGAGCGGGGTCCGGCTGCTGCAGCGCACCACCCGGCGTCTGTATCTTACGCCGGAGGGGGAAGAGTTTTATCGTCGCAGCAAACCGTTGCTCTCCCAGGCCGACGATCTGCTGGAGTCGTTCGCGCCGGACCGGCCGATCCGCGGTCAGCTGCGCGTTGATATGCCGATCGCCTTTGCCCGGCTGCTGGTGATCCCGCATCTGCCGGATTTTTATCAGGCCCATCCGGAGGTGGAGATTGTCCTCAGCAGCTCCGACGTACGCCGGGATATGCTGCGCGATGGTCTGGATTGCCTGCTGCGGGTGGGGGATCTTGAGGATGGCGACTATGTGGCGCGTTCACTGGGGGAGGTGGCGTTAACCACCTGCGCCAGTCCGGGCTATCTGGCGCGCTATGGGGCGCCCGCGACGCTGGAGGACCTGCAGTCGCATCTGGCGGTGAACTGGGTGAACAGCAGCAGCCGGCAGATTATGCCCTGGCGATTCCAGACTCCGGAGGGCATCAGGCAGATCGCCATTCCCGGTAAACTGGTGCTGGACAACTCTGAAGTCTTTACTGCTGCCGGGCTGGCGGGGCTGGGGATGCTGCAGGGGATGCGTTTCTTTTTGCAACCTTATATCGACAGCGGGCAACTGGTGGAAGTTTTGCCGGACTTTCCGGCGCCGCGTCGACCGTTGTCGCTGCTCTATCCGCACCGGCATCTCTCGCATAAGGTTCGGGTTTTTGCCGACTGGCTGCAGGGGCTGGTAGCGACCCTGGACTGACAATCGGCGCTGTCGCCTTGACTCTATCGGCTGAGCGTTTATATATAAAATGTGAATGCTATTAATGCAACGAATCACAAAGCTGGATAACGACTTAACCTGTAAGGGAATGCTGATGAAACTCTGGAATAAAACACTACTCGCTTCCGCCCTGTGCCTGACCCTGTTTGGCTGCGACGATGCGTCGAAAGTTGATAACAAACTGGATAAGGCTAAAGATAATGCGGAGCAGATGAAGGATGCCGCGGCGGATAAAGCGCAGGCAATTAAACAGGATGCGGATAAGCAAATCGATACGCTGAAAAGCCAGGCTGACGCCGAGGCCGATCGCCTGAAGGATCAGGCCAGCGCCATCAAGGCCGAGGCGGACAAGAAGGCGGACGCCATCGCCCAGCAGGCGAAAGCCCAGGCCGATGCCGTGAAGCAGAACGCAAAGCAGGAAAGTGATCGCATTGTCAAAGAGGCGGGTCAGATTAAAGACAACGCCATCGGCGATGCCAATCAGCTCTCGGCGGAGGCGGCGAGCAAAACCAAGGCCATCCAGGACAGTATCGCGGCGGACAAACAGAACACCACGCCACCGCCCGCCCAGCAGTAACTCGCGGTGTTTGCCGGGCTGTCGCCCGGCATAACAGCGGCTCTGTGCCCGCGGTACTTGCCTGGCGGCGCTGCGCTTGCACAGGCCTACGGAGGGTGCCGGTTGGGTGCCAAATCACCTAATATTCCAGGCCGGGTAAGGCGTCGCCGCCGCCCGGCACGAGGGTCGAAAGCACATCATGCCCAGGGGTATCGTAAGATACCCCTTTTTTATGCCTGGCGCGGGATCAGCGGTTTGGGACCAGGGTGCCTTTCAGGCCGTGCGGCTCCGATCGCAGGTACTGCGACGGCACGCGCACCTGGGCGCCAAGGCTGGCCGCAGCGTGCCACGGCCAGTGCGGATCGTAGAGTACCGCGCGGGCGAGGGCGATCAGGTCGGCATCGCCATTCTCCAGCGCCGCTTCCGCCTGCTGCGGGTCGGTGATCAGCCCCACGCCAATCACCGGGATGGCTACCTGCTGGCGAATATCGCGGGCGAAAGGCAACTGGTATCCCGGCCCAACGGTGATCGCCTGCTGCGGCGACAAACCGCCGCTGGAGACGTGAATATAGTCACTGCCCAGCGTTTCCAGCTGCTGGCTAAACTTAATGGACTGCTCGCAGTCCCAGCCGCCTTCGACCCAGTCGGTAGCCGACAGCCTGACGCCCACCGCCATGGTGTTGCCCACTGCCTCGCGGATCGCCTTAAAGACTTCCAGCGGATAGCGCATTCGGTTCTCCAGCGAACCGCCGTACTCGTCGCGGCGCTGGTTGCTGAGCGGCGAGAGAAACTGGTGCAGCAGATAGCCGTGGGCGGCGTGCAGTTCAATCAGCTCAAAGCCCAGCCGCTGGGCGCGCAGCGCGCTGGCGACGAAGGCCGCTTTAATGCGCGCCAGATCGGCATGGCTCAGTTCAGCGGGAGCGCGATCGCCATCGTGAAACGCCACGGCGGAAGGGGCGACGGTCTGCCAGCCACCATCGTTGAGCGCCAGCTGATGGCCTCCCTGCCACGGGGCGGCGCAGGATGCCTTGCGTCCGGCATGACCCAGCTGGATCCCCAGACGGATCGGCGACCAGGCCCGAATATCTTCGACTACGCCGCGCAGGGCGTTTTCGGTTTCATCATCCCACAGCCCCAGATCCCCCGGGGAGATACGCCCCGCAGGCTCTACCGCCGTGGCTTCCAGAATTAACAGGCCGGCGCCGGAGAAAGCCAGTTGGCCAAGATGGATCCGGTGCCAGGAGGTCGCCTTACCCTCGTCGGCGGAGTACTGACACATCGGGGCGATAACGATACGGTTATCAAGGGTGAGTTGACCAATTCGCGTCGCGCTAAAAAGATGACTCATGAATACCTCGTAAATGTTAAACGTGGTCGTGCAGGGGACGGACAGTTGCTGTTTATAGCACGCCTGTTCACCCCCCCAGTATTCAGATATTGCGCTTAAGCGCTCCGCTATTCGATATACCAGAGACGGCGCCGTCGGCCGGCGGCCTGCTGCGACACGGCGCGGGCCATTGCGCTGCCAATCTCGGCGCTGGCCGTCAGCCCCTGCACAAAGGGGCGATCGTGCATCAGCCAGGGAAGGGCGCCGAAGGCGACCCGGCCGCGCACTGTCTCCGGCGCCTGCAGCGTGTAGTCATCACCGACGTCCGGAATGTCGTCGCCGCAGGCCAGCAGCTGCTGGCGCAGTGAAGGGAAGGGCAGATCCCGGGTTTTCAGCGCTTTTTGTCCGCGGGCATCGATAAAGACATCGAATTCGCAGCGCTGACGATGATGAACAATCAGCGTCCGGTCAGGCTCCCGCTGCAGCTCATAATCTTCGCCCAGCGTCAGGATCCGCAGAATGCCAGCCCGGTGCAAGGCCAGCAGCCGACGTATGGACTCCGGCGGAATGGCGGCGTAGTTATCGATAAATACCCGAGCGAGGCCCTGGCGGAAGCGACGGCTGTCCGCGTCGTTGAACTGCGGCACCACGGTTTCAATCGCCTCATGCAGGCGCAGAATGGCATAGCGCCAGGGCACCGTGTGGTGTTCGCGCTTATTGCGCTCCACCTCCTGCAGATTGCGCTGCGCCCACTGAAAGGGGTCATGGGTGAGGCGGTCGGCAAACCAGGCGTCGGCGATACTGTCAGGCGTCAGCTGACGAAGCCCGATCGCCTCGCTCCAGCCGGGGGCAGCATATTCCAGCTCTTTAACGATCAGCTCAAAAATCCGATCTAACAGAGCGTCGCTACCCTCCGCAATGGCCGCTTCGAGGGCGGCGGGAGTGGCAATCTCCAGCGGCTCCCACGGGATCGGGCAGTAAAAATCGGCCTCCGGCAGCACGCCGTGGCGTGACATCAGGGTGATCTCCAGCGCTTCGCTGCCTGGATGGAGGGAAAAATGGGTCGTTTTGTCGTCCTCGGTATGGAAAACGCCGTGGCGGGCCACTACCGCCACGGCGGCATCAATCGCGCTTAATGAAGTCCCAAGGATCCCCACCCGACAGGGGGCAATGCGGGCCTCCATCAGGCCGGTCCACGGGCTGGGGAAGTACTGTCGGCTGGCGCGCTCTTCTTCAGGCCACAGATGGCCGGTGGCAATCGCCACCAGGTCGACAATTACCGGGTCTGCTGCACTATCGGTGTGGATGGCGATCCCGGTGGGCTGAACCGCAATATCCGTGACTTCACAGGATTCACAAACGCTAATCACAAAGCCGACGTCCCGGGCCCGCTCAACGAGGTACAGAAAACGGTCGCGATAGTATTCGCCGAGGATCACCCGCGGCAGAAACTGGCGCTCATGCAGGGCGTGCCGTTCAAGCCCGCGCGCCGCCAGCCAGTCATCGCTTTGCTGCTGCAGCCATTGCAGGTAGGTCAGGTCGATGGGGGGGATCTCAATGCTGGCAATATTGGCCAGCATTTGCGCCGCGGTATTATCGTCACTGTAGGGCATACCCACCCCGGCCTGCGCCTCTTTTTCAAACAGAGTGATGGCCAGCGGCTCACCGCGCTTCACCAGTTCATAAAAGGTGTAAATCCCCGTCGGCCCCACGCCGACGATGGCAATTCTCTTCATGATTCTCTCCCTTCCTGTGGGCAGATGCGGCATTGATGACGCTTCGCTTAAGCGAACCTGGTTTTAATTCTGGTCGAAAATTACCGAACCGGTGAGGGGAACACGCAATTTGAAACAAATTAGCATGCTAATAAACTTGCCGATTGTCGTAAAAGGGGTGTAATTAACAAAAGAGCAACTTTCTATACAAACAATTTACACAGGCGGTGACCCCAGCTCGCTCTGCTGGACGCCGCGCACACTCCCGGCAATGCCGTCGGGATAGGGATGACAAGATGCACGGCTGGACCTCACGACAGCGTAATGCGGCGATAGCCAGTTTTTTAAGCTGGACGCTCGATGCTTTCGACTTTTTCCTGTTAGTTTTTTTACTGAGCGATATCGCCCACTCGTTTCATGTCGACCTTGAGGAGGTCACCCTGGCGATTCTGCTGACTCTGGCCGTGCGGCCCGTCGGCGCGCTAATTTTCGGCAGGGCGGCGGAGAAGTTTGGTCGCAAACCAATCCTGATGCTCAATATTGTGTTCTTCTCGGCTTTTGAGCTGCTCTCCGCCGCCGCGCCGTCGTTGATGCTGTTTTTCCTGCTGCGGGTGCTGTACGGCGTGGCGATGGGCGGGATCTGGGGCGTGGCCTCTTCGCTGGCGATGGAGACGATCCCCGACCGCTCGCGCGGCCTGATGTCCGGCCTGTTCCAGGCGGGATACCCCTTCGGCTATTTGCTGGCGGCCGTCGCCTATGGGCTGCTGTTTGAACAACTCGGCTGGCGCGGGATGTTTGTCATTGGCGCCGCGCCGGTGCTGCTGCTGCCGTTTATCTATTTCTGCGTCGAGGAGTCTCCGGTTTGGCAGGCGGCCAGGCAGAATAAAGAGAGTACGGCCCTGCTGCCGGTACTGCGTAGCCACTGGAAGCTGTGCCTGTACCTGGTGGTGCTGATGGCGGCTTTCAACTTCTTCTCCCACGGGACGCAGGATCTTTACCCGGTCTTTTTGAAAGTTCAGCACGGCTTCGAGCCTAAAACGGTCAGCATCATCGCGGTCTGCTATAACATCGCCTCGATCATTGGTGGAGTGTTCTTCGGTTCGCTGTCGGAGAAAATTGGCCGGCGCAAAGCGATTATGATTGCCGCTCTGCTGGCGCTGCCGGTTATCCCGCTGTGGGCCTTCGCCAGCGGCTCGCTGGCGCTGGGGGCTGGGGCATTTCTGATGCAATTTATGGTGCAAGGCGCCTGGGGGGTGATCCCGACCTGGCTCAACGAACTGGTGCCGGCCAACACCCGGGCGGTGCTGCCCGGCTTCGTCTATCAGCTGGGCAATCTGCTGGCTTCGGTGAACGCCACGCTGCAGGCATCAATCGCCCAGCATCATGGGCATAACTACGGCCTGGCAATGGCCCTGGTGGCCGGGACGGTGGCGATTGTCATTACCGTCCTGACCTTTTTTGGTCGCGAAGGCCGGGTGATCCAATCCGCAGGAGCGGGACATCACCAGCCGCTCTCCACCAGCCGTTAACTTTTGTGACCGGGCGTGGCCAGGCGCCCGGTCGCATACATTAGTCACGCAGACAAATAGACGCCGCCTGGCGTTTCTCCAGCGAGCAGATCCCAATCCCCACCATGATGAACAGCGCGCTAAACAGATGCCAGGCATGCGGCTGGGTATGCAGGAAGAGGATGCTCAACACCCCGCCGGAGAGGGGGATGATGTGGGTGTAAATTTCGCCCCGCGTGGCGCCAATGGTGGCGATACCTTTGTTCCAGAACAAATAGGCCAGCCACGATGGGAAAATTACCAGATACGCCAGGCCGCTGAGGAAAAACAGCTCGCGCCAGGCTGCCCAGTCCTGCGCCGGGTGGCGCATCAGCCAGAAGATGACGATTGGCACCAGGATCAGGGCGCCGAGCAGCGAGCTGACGGCGACAAAGCCATTCGCCGGGATTCGGCGGTCCTTCAGACGTAACAGCGAACAGTAGAGCGCCCAGCTCAGCGCCGACCCCATCGCCCATAGGTCGCCGACGGCAAAGGTGTGCAGAGAGGCGGCGTGCAGCGGATTTCCCTGAAATAAGAGGATCATCACGCCGAGGGTGCTAAAAGCCACTCCGAGCCAGTTACGCCCTGATACCGGATCGCGGAAAAATAGTCGGTTAATCAACAGTACCATGCTCGGCGTGGCGGACATATAGATGGCGGCGTTAAGGGCAGAGGTGGTTTGCAGGCCAATATAGAGCGTAAGCGGGAAGCTGACCTGGCCACAGAGGGTGAGCACCACCACCGCCGGGGCGTTTGCCCGCAGCAGGTGGCGACTGCCGGCGATTTGCCGTCGGTAGAGCAGGCCCAGCAGCAGCGCCGTCAGCGCCCAGCGCGCTTCGGTCATCAGGATCGGATCCACGCCCTGCACCAGCACGTGCCCGACAACATAATTCCCGCCCCAGAACAGAGCCGCCAGCGTCAGTAACAGATAAGGCATGATGATTCCTTGTGTCGTTTGTCACTGTACTGAATGGTAATGTTATTGTTTTTATAATATCAATAATATTTTAGTGGTTTTTATTGTATTCATTTAAATTCTTTAATAAACAGTAAATTGATAATGCGTGTGAAATATGCGTTGCCGCATTATGGACGGTACTATACCGTATAGTAGCCATGTATTTCACAGGGATAAATCATGCGTAACACAGATAATGGGGTGATTGGAAGCGACCAGACCGCGGTGATGGCCAGGCTGGCGCTGGATGAGTTAATTGACCAGCTTCTGCACAGCAACGCGCTGTCGCTGAAGCTGACGGCCAACCCGCTGGTGGCCGACAGAGCCTGGCATCTCACTGAGAATACCTGCATCCGCGCCTTCTCCGCTGACGATCCACAGGCCAAAAAGCGTGCGCACCACGCGCTGTTCATTCTCTATCAGTCCTGGCTTGCCGACCCGCTCTCGCCAGCGGCTGCCAATCAGTTTCATCCGCTGCTTTCCGGGATCAGAAATTACATCGAGTCTGAGTGGCTGCGGGCGGAAAGCAAACGCTTCCACCACCAGAGACCAATGCTTAACGCCGGCAATATCGTCGACGAACTGCACGCCTTATGCCAGCAGCACCCGGCGTCTCATCATCCGCTGTTCGATTTCCTTGCCAGCGAGGCCTCTGCGGCGCAAATCGACTATTTCTTCAAAAGCGACAGCGCCCTCAATCTGCTTTTCTTCGATCTGGTGGCGATGGGGCTGGTGGGCTCGCTGCCGGAAACCCGCGCTGAGATTGCGCAAAATCTGTGGGATGAGATAGGCCAGGGCAGCACTGAGATCACCCACGTCAATTTGTACAAGGATTTACTGAAGCGGCGGAATATCGCTTTGCCGGACAATCATTTTGCCCATTTGTACGAGTGGCAGGGGCTGGCCGGGTATAACGCCTTTATGCTGGGCGGCGTTAACCGTCAGCATTACTACAAATCACTGGGCGTGATGGCCATGACCGAGCTGCTCGACCCGCCACAGTATGAAAAACTGGTGGCGGGCTGTCGGCGGATTGGGCTTTCCGAGCGCGACGTGCATTACTATGCCGAACATATCACGGTCGACATCGGTCATGCGGATGGCTGGCTGAACAATGTGATTGTGCCGATTGGCAAAAAACATCCGGCGGCGATGGAGGAGGTCTTCTTTGGCGCCGCGCTGCGTCTGCAAACCTGCAACGATTACTATGATTGTCTGCTGGAGGCCCTGCAGTCGCTGGGCGGCAGCTTATCATCTCACAGCGTACCGCCTTCTGAGTAAATAAGCGCTTTGGCCGCGCTCCAGGCGGTCACCCCTGGCGGGATCTCCCGGCATTCGGCGGACTCGGCCTGCTGGGCGGCGATAGCGCCATCGATGAGCATCACCATCATCATGGCGACCCGCTCGGCAGGCTCTGGTTTTAACACCTGCAGGAGGATATCGCGGAAGAACTGCCAGAGGAGCGACTTAAATCGGGAGCATTGCTCCCGGATCGCCGGCGATGACGCGCCATATTCAAACAGCGCGCGGGTAAACATGCAGCCGTGGAACGTTTCGCAGGTAAACCAGCGATGGTAGTAGTCGAACACGGCGAACAGCTTTTCCCGCGCGCTGGCTTTATCCGCGGTGATCTGCGCCAAATCCTGCATAAATTCGCTCTCTTTCTGCTTGAGGATAGCCAGAATGAGCGCCTCTTTATCGGCGTAATAGCGGTAGAAGGTCATTTTGGAGATGCCAGCATGTTCAGCAATCCGCTCGATGCTGGGCGACTGATATCCTTCGCGATTAAACAGCGTGCTGGCGTGGCGGAGAATGTCCGCTTGTTTTGGCTTCATGCGTTTTCCTGTCGAATGGTTCGCTGTCACGATTGCCGGTGACACGGCCGTCCTGCGACAGCGGTGCATTATGCCGGATCTTGCCGCCAGACGGGCAAAAAGTAAATCAGCCGCGGTTTATGCGGCGTCGGTTCCCTCAATAAAAACAAGATTGCGTAGACATACACAAGTCATGTCCTTATGTTTCTGAACCGGCGTATTATTCGGACCTTTATACACATAAGCTGTGAATGATGTACTTTCTGATAGGCATTATTTCTGAAGTCTGAGACGGTTACAGCAGGACACGCATCGAATGAGGGTATTACAGACATCATTACCAGGATGATCCGATAACTATGATGAATCTTATTAAAAGATTGCTGCGAAGAATATTCAGGTCGTTAATTTCATCTTATGGCCCAGCTGTACTGACCATCCTCTTCGCCGTGGCGCAAGGGCTCTTTTTTCCAGAGACGCCTCTCTGGCTTGTTCCCCTGTTTTTCGTATTTGTTATTGTAATGTTTTATCGGTTTGTGAAATTTTAATATCGAAATTTAACTTTATATTAAATTGACAAGGAAGTGCGATGGCTGGGTTGAGGCTGCGCAGGTTAAGATGGCCCCGCCATTGCCTGTCTCATTGAGAAGAAGAGAAGAGATGAAATTACCCCTGACCACGCCCCGGCTGCTGCTGCGCCGGTTCAGAACGGAAGATCTGCCGTCTTTCAGCCATTATCGCAATCTGTCGGAGGTGGCCCGCTTTCAGAGCTGGACCCACTACGGCATGACAGAGGCGACAGCCTTCTATGAACAACAGCGTTCGCAGGCCTTTGCTGAGGATGAGAGCTGGTTCCAGCTTGCCGTAGAGATTCAGGCCAACGGTGCGCTGGCGGGAGATGTGGGGATCCACTTCTTAGATCACGGCAGGCAAGCCGAGCTGGGGATGACCTTTTCCCCTGCGTATCAGCATCAGGGGTATGCCCGGGAAGCCATGCGGGCGGTGATGGCCTTACTCTTTGAACAGTTAGCCCACCACCGGCTGACAGCGGTGGTAGACACCCGCAATACCGGCGCGATCAAACTCCTGGAAGGGCTGGGCTTTCGTCGCGAGGCGCATTACCGGCAAAATATCTTTTTTAAAGGCGAGTGGGGCGATGAGTACCTGTACGCGCTGTTGCGTAGCGAATATCAGTGAAGTGACGGGCGAGCCGTCACTTCTGCCCGGCGGACGATTAGCTATGCTGGCGGATAAAGCGCGCGCGCCACGGTTTTAGCACCCACAGCGCGAGGGCGGCGGTGACAAAATCAAGGCCAATCGCGCAGCTGAAGACCACATGCCAGCCGTGAGTGTACTGATAGAGCAGTGCCGCCAGCGGACCGCCAAAGATTGACCCGATGCCCTGCGAAATATACAGCCAGCCATAGTTGCTGGCGGCATGTTCGCTGCCGAACGTATCGGTGAGCGTCGACGGGAAGAGCGAGAAGATCTCCCCCCAGCCAAAGAAAACCACCCCGGAGAGCAGGACAAACAGCAGCGGATCTTCCCGGCACGCCAGCCAGAGCATCATCGCCACCCCCTCCAGCGCAAAGGCGATAAACATGGTTTGCTCGCGGCCGAAGCGGTCGGAAATAAACCCAAACAGCGGCCGGGTTAAGCCGTTGGTAAAGCGGTCTATCGTTAACGCCAGCGGCAGCGCCGCCATGCCAAACACCACCGCCTGGCTAATGCCGAAATCCTCGGCGAACACCGCCATCTGCGAAGTGACCATCAGCCCGGAAGTCGACATCATCGCCATCATGGCGAACATCAGCCAGAACAGCGGCTGGCGCAGCATTTCCCGGGAAGTAAACGATCTGCTGCTCTGCGCCACCGTCTGACTGACGGGCTGGGAGACAGCTGGGGGCGGCAGCTTCAGCCCCTGACTGGCGAGGAAGCCGACGAGGGCGAAAAGGATCCCGAAAGTCGTCAGCGTGTGTTCAAGGCCGTTAGTGATCAGCGACAGGGAGATGGGGAAAGTGGTTATGATGGCCCCCATCCCGTAGCCCGCCGCCACCGCGCCGGCGGCGAATCCCCGCTGTTGTGGGAACCATTTGACCATTAGGCCGACAACGCCGATGTAGACGATCCCGGTCCCGAGGCCGCCCATGCAGCCATAAACCAGCCAGAGCGTTGCCAGGCCATTCACCTGCGCGGAAAGCACCCAGCTCATTCCCGCCATCACCGTGCCAATAGCGATCAGCCGCCGCGGGCCAAATTTTTCCACTAACCGTCCCTGAAAAGGGGAAAAGAAGGTCTGCAGGATGATCAGTAGCGAGAAGGTGACCTGCAATTCTGGCAGACCGACGCCAAGTTTGGCGGCCAGGGGTTTTGTCAACAGCGTCCAGACATATTGCGGACTGGAGATGGCGGCCATACAGATCAGGCCCAGCACCAGCTGGCGCCATTTGCCATATTTCGGGGTAACCAACGGTTCGCTGAGTGTCGTCATGTTGTTCTCCGTTTTCAGTAAGCAGGCTTCCGTGAAACGCATCCACCCTGGATGCCTCACAGAAAGGGGAAGGTTGCGACCGCAGACTGGCGACCTGTTGTGGCCATATGGCATACGTTCTTGTCCACATTGCGGTATACAAGCGAAGAGCATTAAACGTGCCATATAAAATAATTTTTTATATTCAACTGGTTAATGTAATGAGGGCATGTCTGACGGGGGGCGGCATGGTGAATGTGCGGCACCAGGGCGGTGCAAATGAATTATCGCGGTGCGCTTTACCTGCTAACTGGCGTAGGAGACATCGTATATCCTGGACTGGCGCTAGACGGACTTCAGTGCAAAGCCGCCCAGGCGGGTCGAGGCTACGAAATCACCGCCTGGGGCGGCTGGCAAGATAAACGGGAAATGAGGCTGGCGGTTTACCCGCTTAGTAGCGAAAAAACGCTACTGTCCCGACTATTTTTTGCTTTATGAGCTGGGCATTTATTGTATGGACTCTCGCAGAGAGACATTCTTCCTGGTAGAAACCCTGGCTACCACACACAGATACTAGATAGGGGAAGCCTTACCGCCCCATATTAAGCTCATGCCGCGGTACTGGCCCGGACTTTGAGCACTGACGGAATTTCAATGAACTTTTCACCAGGCTTATCGTTAAGCAGTTCGAGAAGGGCTTTACCGGCTTTCACCCCAATGTCATGCCAGGGAAACTCAACGGTTGTCAGGGCAGGGGAACAGACTGTCGATAACACTCCTCCGCCTAAACTCGCAATGGCTACGGTATTGGGCACCTTAATGCCGGCACTGTGGCAGGCCATCATACATCCACAGGCCATTTCATCCGACGTGCAAATTAACGCATCCAGATCGCCCCAGGTAATCATCATATCCTTGAATATATTGACGCCTGTGGCGATGGTGGATGGCAAATGCGTGGTTACCACCCGGTGCGGGGAGCGGTTCAGAGCGAGCATCGCCGTATTCCATCCGCTCAGCAACTGGCGAAACATTGTGTTATTAGCCGGGGTACAGAGCAGTGCGATGTTTTTTAATGAGGCGTCGGCCAGATGAGTCACGATCTGTTTTACGGCCTTACCGTAATCCACGCCGATGCACATACCCACTGGGTGGGTATTTAGCGCGCCAATTTCCAGAATAGGAACATCCACGTTGGCCAGCAACTGGGTGCAGCTCTCAATGGTATCGATATTGAACTGAATAATGGCCGCCGGGTTATAGGCGAGCATTTTTTCAAACGTCTTTTGTTCACTTTGACCGTCATGCCCGGATTCCATAAACATCATGGTATATCCGCGTTCGGTCAGCACTTTTTGCAGCGCTTCAGAGACCGGCAAAAAACCCGGCGAAGAGAAGGTGGGAACGACGGCGAGAATAAGATCGGAATGGACCGACGCCAGATTACGTGCCTGCAGATTAGGGACATAGCCGAGTTGACTGACGGCCGCATCGATGCGATCGCGAAGCTCAGGATTCACTTTTTCAGGCATTCTCAGCGCTCGCGAGACGGTCATGGCGCTCACACCGACAAACTCAGCCACCTCGGTCAGGGTTATCTTACCCGTTCCTTTACGTCGTTTTTCTTTCGGGCTACCGTCCGCGTCTAAACTCTTCACCAAAATCACCAACCGTTTGAAAAATAAAATATAACGAAAGTATATCTGCGAATCGCATTATAACTTACCACAGCGAGGGGGAAAGCACATTATAGCCAGTGTTAGCGGTAACGCACTTTTTAACATTTTTCTTTGTTAGCGCTAACTTTGGGAGGTGTATCACAGTTGCATTTTATTTAGCTGTTTATAGTGCAACACATAGACCCCCTCGGGAGAGCATATGATCAGAGACTGGTTAACCCCGGATAAAATTAAAGTCATTAACTCAATAGATAGCTGGGAAAATGCCGTTCGACTTGCAGCAGAACCCTTGCTGATGCAAGGGTATATAGCCGGGTCGTATATTGAGGCGATTTTGCAAAGCCATAAAGAGCTTGGGCCCTATTACGTATTAGCTCCCGGCTTGGCGATGCCTCATGCCCGTCCTGAACAGGGGGTATTAAGAAATGGATTATCGCTTCTTCATATTAAAGAAGGGGTGTCGTTCGGCTCGAAAGAGAACGATCCGATATACGTGGTAATCATACTATGCGCTCGTTCCGGAAATGAACATATCACGATGATTGGTGAACTGGCTGAAATCTTTAGCGATCAGCAAAAGTTACACCGATTGTTAAATGCCGATGATAGCAAGGCGATTCAGGCCGTTATTGACTGAAGGAAAACAGAATGAAAAAAGTACTTATCGTGTGCGGTAATGGTTTAGGCAGCAGCTTCATCGTTGAAATGAATGTCAAAAAGATCCTTGCCGAAATGAATAAAGAAGCTGAAGTCGCACATACCGATCTGACGTCGGCAAAAAGCGAAACTGCCGATCTTATTCTCAGCGCCAAAGACATTGCAGAACATCTTAGCAGTCACTCTGCAAAGGTCGTTGGATTAAGTAATTTACTTGATAACAATAAAATTAAAGAAATTTTAGCAGAAAACATTTAAGCAACGGCTATCTGATTCGTGGAGTTAAACATGCTTCATTTTCTTATTTATGATGTGCTAGGAACACCGGCGATACTGGTTGGTTTATTTTCACTGATCGGTCTGCTGTTGCAAAAAAAAGGAATTTCAGACGTTATTTCAGGCACGCTGAAAACCATCATGGGTTTTGTCATATTGACCGCCGGCGCCGGTATTATAGCCTATACGTTAACCATCTTTAGCCAGTTATTTGAACATTCTTTCCATATTCAGGGCGTGGTGCCCAACACTGATGCCATGGCCGCTCTGGCGCAGAAGAATTACGGCACGGAAACCGCCACCATTATGGTATTGGGCATGCTGATCAATATCGCCCTGGCGCGTCTAACGCCATTAAAGTACATCTTTCTGACCGGACATCATACGCTTTATATGGCTGCGATGCTGGCGGTTATCCTGTCTGTAGGGGGCTTGTCAGGGGGATGGGTGGTGGCCATCGGGGCGGTTATTCTCGGTGCGATGATGGTCATCTCCCCGGCTATCTTGCAGCCGTTTACCCGTAAAATTACCAATACCGACGATCTGGCTCTCGGCCATTTTGGCTCTATTGGTTATCTGCTTTCCGCGCTGGTGGGCAAAATTATTGGTAAAGGCAGTCCCTCGATTGAAGAGATCAAAGTACCTAAGTCGCTCAATTTCCTTCGCGACTCATCGGTGGCCATCTCTCTCACCATGATGATTCTGTTTCTGGTGCTGGTGCTCGTTGCGGGCAAATCCTTTGTCGAGGAGACCCTGAGCGCTGGTCAGAACTTTATTATCTTCGCCATTATTCAGTCCCTCACGTTTGCTGCAGGAGTTTATATCATCCTCGCCGGGGTTCGGATGGTGATTGCCGAGATCGTCCCGGCGTTTAAAGGGATTGCGGACAAACTGGTTAAAGACGCGAAGCCGGCGCTGGACTGTCCGACGGTGTTTCCCTTCGCTCCGAATGCCGTCATCGTCGGCTTCCTCGCAAGCTTTGTCGCAGGGCTGGTCAGTATGTTCCTCTGCCCGCTGTTCGGCTTGAGCGTCATCGTCCCGGGCCTGGTTCCCCACTTTTTCTGCGGGGCCACGGCGGGGGTTTACGGCAACATTACCGGCGGACGTCGCGGGGCGGTGGTAGGGGCTTTTGCTCACGGTCTGCTCATTTCGTTCCTGCCTGCCATTCTCTTGCCCATGATGGGGGATATGGGACTGGGCTCCACAACCTTTGGAGACGCAGACTTTGGCGTTGTCGGCATCGTGCTGGGTCATATCATCGCAATGTTTAACTAACTATTTATCGGAGGTGGTTTATGAGCGCTAAATTTTCACCGTCACTGATGTGCATGGATTTAACGCAGTTCAAAGAGCAGATCACGGCAATGAATAAAAAAGCGGATTTTTACCATGTTGATATAATGGATGGCAATTACGTCCGCAATATCACACTGTCTCCCTTTTTTATTGAGAATCTGAAAAAAATTACTACTGTGCCCATTGATGTTCATCTGATGGTGAATCATCCGGAAGATATCATTCCCATGTGTCTCGAGGCCGGCGCCGATATCATCAGCTTTCATCCCGAGACGGCGAATAACAAAATATTCCGCCTGCTGAATCAGATCAAGGATGCGGGCAAAAAGTGCGGGGTGGTGCTGAACCCAGCGACACCGGCAGAAAGCATTGCCGAATATGCGCATCTGCTGGATAAAGTGACGGTCATGTCGGTTGACCCTGGCTATGCCGGACAAAAGTTTATTCCTGAGTCGCTGAACAAGATTAGAAAGCTCATCAACATGCGCAAAAATAATGGCTATCACTATCTGACGGAAATTGATGGCTCTTGCAATGAGAAAACCTTCGGTCAGATTGCTGAATCCGGGGTAGATGTCTTTATCGTCGGCACATCGGGTCTGTTTTCGCTCCATGAGGATGTCAGCCAGGCGTGGGACAGAATGATCGAGATCTTCCAGCGGGAAACTGTCGCTGCATAACGGTTATTTCTCTTCGAACCACAGTGTGTATTTGAATAAGCCTTAAAAGATCTGCATCACGCCAGCGATGCTGGTTTGTTATTTAACGACCACTCTATATGAATGCGGGTGAATCATGGATATTTCGACAGTGCTTAATGTTAAAAACATCAAGTTAAATATGACCGCCAGAACCAAAGAAGAGGTGATAGAAGAACTCACCGATTTACTTATCCAGGATGGCGCCGTCACCAATAAGGAAGACTTTATTCGTGATGTCTGGTTACGCGAGGAGCTAGGCTCTACCGGCTTTGAAAACCATATCGCTATTCCACATGGTAAATCTTCCGGTGTTTCCCGTACCGCATTAGCCATCGGACGCACGCAACATGCCATTCCCTGGGAGACCATGGATGGCAGCGACGTCCGCTGTGTTATTTTATTTGCGGTTTGCCTGGTGGATCAAAATGCCACCCATATTCGCCTGTTGGCACAAGTGTCTGGGTCACTGGCGAATGAAGACATTATCGCTAAATTACTTGTTGAATCTGATCCACATAAAATCATTGCGCTTTTCAATTCAGAAACTGAAAACGCCGATGCTTAATACCAACTTGCTAATATCGATTTGTAATTTATTAAATTAATTAACGGAGAAACATTATGAATATTGTCGGCGTTACCGCCTGCACGGTGGGGATTGCACATACCTATATTGCGCAAAAGAAAATTGAAACTGCGGCTAAAAAAGCCGGACATAACGTTAAAATCGAGACGCAAGGAACCATCGGCATTGAGAACCCGTTAACCGCTGATGAGATTGCCGCAGCAGATATTGTCCTGCTTGCTGCCGATGTCAAAGTAACGGGCGAGGAGAGATTTGCCGGCAAGAAAGTCGTTAAAGTCGCGACGGAAACGGCAGTCAAATCCCCCAATAAGTTGATTGAAAAACTCAGTGAAATAGTCAATTCATAATTTTATTTCGGCCTGGCGACTCTACATTAAAGGGCGTGACTTATGTCTCTAAAACAAATATGGCAAGCAGCAAACCCTAAAGGACATCTGCTGACCGCTATCTCGTTTCTGATCCCCATTGTCTGTGGCTCTGGGTTTATTATCGCCATCGGCATGGGGCTTGGCGGAACGGTGCAGGACACGTTAACTCCGGGACAATTTGATGTATGGCAGGCGATGGCCACCCTGGGCGCCAAGGCGCTTGGGCTGTTGCCGGTGGTGATTGCCGTGGGAATATCTGGCTCGATCGCCGGCAAACCAGGCATCGCGCCAGGATTTGTCGTCGGGCTGGCGGCGAATACCATAAGCGCAGGCTTTATCGGTGGGATGATTGGTGGCTATATTGCGGGGTATATTGCGCTGGCGATCATTAAAAACGTCAAGGTGCCTGACTGGGCCCGCGGGTTGATGCCGACGCTGATCGTTCCCTTTTTTGCCTCCATTATCAGCTGCCTGATTATGGTCTATATCATCGGTACGCCTATCGGTATCTTTACGGAAGCGCTTACGTCTTTCCTGAGAAGCATGGGCACGTCGTCGAATTTGGTGTTAGGCGCAGTCATAGGCGCATTGTGTATTGTTGACTTTGGCGGCCCGCTGAATAAGACATGCTTTGCTTTCGTGCTGACCCTGCAGGCGCAGGGGATAAATGAACCCATTACCGCACTTCAGTTAGTTAACACCGCTACGCCTATCGGATTTGGCCTGGCTTTCTTTATTGCCAAACTGCTGCGTAAAAATATCTATAACCGTGAAGAAGTGGAAACCTTAAAATCGGCGGTTCCGATGGGGATTGTGAATATCGTTGAGGGTTCTATCCCGATCGTCATGAATGATATTGTGCGCGGTATCGCGGCGGCGGCTATCGGCGGCGCGTGCGGCGGGGCGGTCACCATGGTCTATGGTGCGGATGCGACGGTTCCTTTTGGTGGAGTATTGATGATCCCCACGATGTCACATCCGATGGCAGGCATCATGGCCCTGCTGGTGAATATCGTTGTTACCGCCACGGTCTATGCCGTCATCAAAAAAGATATCCCTCGCGACGTGATTGTTGATAATGATTACGAAGAAGAGGATATCGACCTGGATGATATTAAAGTGAGCTAACGTATCCCAGGGTTATTTTAAATCAACATTAAGCCCTTCCTGTAAGAACATCAGCCCATGACTAAGCATTACTTAGTCATGGGCTACTCTTTGCATCTGTCATCCCCGAAGAAAAATGGAGCAGGGTAAGCAGAAGATCAGGGGAAATAATCTTGTTGCAAAAATGTGAACCCTTCAGTAGCCTTGTCTCTTTCGGAGACAGGAAATGCTCGTCACTGATTCACTTCTTGCTTACACCCTCGCTGCTACACTGCTTACCCTGACGCCAGGTCTTGATACTGCTCTTATTCTCCGCACGGCGACTGCTGAAGGGGGACGCAAAGCCTTGCATGCCGCGTTAGGCATCGATCTCGGGTGCTTTATCTGGGGCGCGCTGGTGGCCTTTGGTTTAGGTGCGCTACTGGCGGTTTCTGAGTTGGCTTATACCTTATTGAAATGGTGCGGAGCAGGATACCTTTGCTGGCTGGGCATCCAGATGCTCCTGCGACCACGCCAGCAATTTAACACCCACCCGGCCGAATCAGATTCCACGAGTAACTGGTTCCTGCGTGGGATGCTGGGGAATGTGCTTAACCCCAAAATGGGCGTCTTCTACGTTTCGTTTTTACCTCAGTTTATCCCCGCCGGGCATTCACCCGTGAGCTGGACTTTTCTCCTGGTCGCTATCCATGTATTGATTGGTACGCTGTGGTCGTTAACGCTGATTACCGCCACTCGCTATGCCGCCGGTATCCTGAAAAAACCGGCCGTAGTGAAATGGATGGATCGGACGACCGGCTGCCTGTTTCTGTTGTTTGCCGCGAAGCTGGCCATGAGTCGGCGGTAGTCACGCAGGGGCGTATGCCCCTGTTTTTGCCTTAAAAAATGAGCAACCCGTGGAGTACTACTCAGTGGTGAAACGATCGGGCTCGAACGTACGTTTAGCCAGTTTCTTTTGCAAAACGATGACAATAATTGGGGTTCCTGATGCGGTAATTGCACATACCGCCAACAGCGTATCCATATTTTGTAGCGCCATGCGATGGTCGGGTAACAAAAAAGCAGACAGGAAAAATGCGGCAGTTGTCATCAGATACATCATGGATGTCTGTAATGAAGAGAATCCCGCTCGTTGCTTGTTATCAGGAAACTGAATCGTCACCGCCGACGATGACACCAGACGACTGTAAGCTGCGCCGAGAAATAACGTAATAAATAGCGCTGGATGCGGATAGCCCATCACGGGTATCAGTAAGCTCAGGATAAAAACGAGGGTCGACCCGGTCGCCAAACTCAAAGCAGAAACACGAGAGGTTAATGCGCCTGTCATTCTGGTAGACAGATACCCCGCCAGGCCCCCGCCGAAGAACAACCAGGGCAGCAGACCTTGAGAAGCCCCCAACAGCTGCGTCATTAATGGCGCCAGGACAGGAATGATCAGCATTGGACTAAACTGTACCAGCGCATTACCGGAAGCAAACAGTAAAGTATCTACATCGAGGGGCAGCGCGTGGGACGTGTCGAAAGTGACGGGATCCTGAGGGATGATGGAGACGATCAGTGGCAATGCCAACCAACACAGTGTACAAATTAACCACAACGCGACATGCCAACCGTAATGAGTACACAAAAATAGTACAGCGGGCATCCCCACGATGCTGACCATCGAAAATGACGCAATCACCGTCGCCAACATTTTTCCGCGCAAGTCAGCCGGTGTGTGGTTTATCAAAATAGTGATCCCCACAGCCATTGTCGTACCGCCAACCAGTCCTGCGAAGAAGCGCAATGTAAGAAGAAGAGGAAAACTGGTAGTGAATGTCGTCAACAGTGTCGCCATGGCTAGCAGTACCATATTAGCGATTAAAAAATGCTTCTTATTGCAACGATCAATCCAGTAAAAGGCGATAATTCCCGACAGGACGGCTCCAGATGTGTACATACCGGATACATAGCCTGAGAAGGTGACGGGAACAGCGAAATCTGCAGCCATAAATGTAAAAACAGGGCTGAACATCATATATTCCAGCGCATTAGTAAACTGGACAAAAGCGATTACCATAGCAATCCGAATGAGCGTCTTTTGATTAAATGTTGTGGTGACCAGTGGCATAGCAAGCGACCTGTGGATGAAAGATATCCTAGCTTAACTGCTATCAAACTTGTCGATTAGATGGTAAAAATGGCACTCATTATTATCATATGTGGGATAGTTGATGCGGCCAGTTCTTGACTTTAATGCGCTGAAAATCTTCATTGCTGTGGTGGAAAGAGACAGTTTTGTCGGGGCATCGAAAGCCCTGGAAATGCCGACATCAAATGTGAGCCGTTGCATTTCTCAGTTAGAAGACAAACTGAACCTTCAGCTCATTGAGCGCAGTACCCGACATATGAAGCTCACACAGGCTGGGCATCTACTCTATACCCGGGCGAAGCCATTACTGGAAGCACTTGAGCAAACTGAAACCGAATTAACGTTGCGACAAATGCAATTCAAGGGGCCATTACGTATCTGTATTCCCAATGAAATCGGTCCTGTATTGCTGGGCTCTGTTGTTGCTGATTTCGCCTGTCAGCATCCGGATCTGGAGATGAGTTGCGTCACAAATTTGTCGGGTTATGAATCCCTGCGAGATGATCTGGATTTAGCTGTCATTGTTAGCCGTGGTCAGATGGATGACAGTGACTACATCGCCCGTCATCTGGTGACGATCCCTTGCACCATCGTTGCGGCCCCCTCCGTCATCCAGCGTTATGGCACGCCTTCTCGAATACAGCAATTTGAAGAGTTACCCTGTATTACAACGGTGAATGCGCTTAAAGGCGCTCCCTGGCAGTTTGTGAATAAAAAGGGCGGATTCGAGACGATCAAGGTTAACGGTCGTTATCGGGTCAACAGCGGAGAGATGGCAGGGCGAGCGGCCATCTCAGGTGTCGGTTTTGCCATCCTGTCGAAACAAGCCTGCCAACCCTATATTGATGATGGGCGGTTAATCGAGATTGAATTTGAACAATCGGCAGCCCCCTTGCAATTGTTCGCTCTGTATTCAGATCGGCGTTACTTGCCGGCAAAAACAAGAGCGCTTATTGATTTCATGCATCAGAGATTGAGTCATTAACAAGAGGCCATCTTCAGCGCGCCAGGGCGGCGCTGTTTTATTCAGCCGGCCGGCTCAAGCAACAAATCTCTGAGATAGCCCTCCAGCAGGGAGGCACAAATTCGCGTTTCATACGACATCATCCCAGCTGGTGGATGGAGCAACCAGGCACTAAATGGCGGGATCGGATAGTGGCTTAAGAGGGGGATGAGCGCGCCGTCTGCAATTTCTTTTCTGCAAACCGGACTTTGCAAAACACCAATGGCATGTCCCGCTAATAACCAGGAGAGGACACTCCGCCAGTGCGTGGACTGAAATTGAATATTGACGGGAACATTAATGAGTTGATCTTCGGAAGCGACCAATTGAATGCGATTACTGGCGAATACACCGGAAACAGCAGCAAATGGATAATCTGTCAGCGCATCCGGCGTGTCAGGATGACCCATTTTCGCCAGCAGAGCCGGAGAGGCGAGTAACACTCTGCGCACGGTGCCAAGCGGGCGTGCGACAAAAAAACCTTCGGAGACATCACCTAATCTCAGCGATAAATCGACCCCCTCGGTGACGGGATTAATGACGCGGTCGTTAAAAATGACATCGACCTGCAGCGCCGGATGCTCGTTCTGAAGCTGCAACAATGCAGGCATCAGCAGGCTTTCTCCGGCGGAATAGGGCGCGGCAATACGGATTTTGCCTTGCAGCCCCTGATTTTCCTCATTCACAGAAAGAGCATGCTCTGCCGCCTGAACGGCCGTTTTGCTTCGCTCATAAAACACGTTACCGCTTTGCGTTAGAGACATGTTACGCGTGTTGCGCCTAAGCAAACGTGTCCCAAGATGAGCTTCCAGTTTTTCTATTCTTTCACTCACGGCGGGCTGGCCAATACCGAGATCGCGGGCTGCAGCCGACATGCTGCCCCGTTCAACCACCCTGATAAATATGCGCATTGCTGAGAAGAGATCCATTCACCAATTATATTGGCTTTACCGATAAATGTAAGTGGGGACAGGTATCTACTGCTTTACTGCGAAATGATGAAAAATCCAGACTCAAGGCCTGAGTCAGGCTAAATTTCAATCTATTTAATTGATTTATTGGTGGAAAATAATGATGCCAGAGATAAAGCTTTTCATGTTCCAGTCAGGAACACAGCATTGTCGATATCAGCATATCCGGATGAATCAGGGCGTGGGAGAGCATTATGAGATCCCTGTCCCCTGGTTTCTGCTGACCCATCCGGATGGGTTTACGCTGATTGACGGCGGTCTGGCTGTCGAAGGATTGAAAGATCCCAGCGGTTATTGGGGAAGTGCTGTAGAGCAGTTTAAACCGGTGATGTCAGAAGAACAGGGTTGCGTGGAACAACTTAAGAGGATTGGCATTGCTCCTGAGGATATCCGCTATGTGGTCCTGTCCCATTTGCACTCTGATCATACGGGAGCAATTGGTCGCTTCCCCCATGCTACGCATGTTGTCCAGAGGCAAGAGTATGAATATGCCTTTGCCCCTGACTGGTTTACTTCGGGAGCCTATTGCCGACGCGATTTCGATCGTCCCCAACTTAACTGGCTATTTCTGAACGGGTTGTCCGATGATCACTATGACCTTTACGGTGATGGCACGTTACAATGTATTTTCACCCCAGGGCATTCACCGGGCCATCAATCTTTTCTTATCCGCTTACCGGGTGGTACAAATTTTACGCTAGCGATTGATGCGGCTTATACCTTAGATCATTACCATGAGAAGGCGCTCCCGGGGCTAATGACGTCTGCTACTGATGTCGCTCAGTCTGTGCGAAAGCTGCGTCAGCTTACCGAGCGATATCATGCGGTATTCATACCCGGCCACGATCCTGAAGAATGGAAAAAAAACAGGCTTGCGCCAGCCTGTTACTATTGAATCATTCCTCGCTGATCGCCAAAAAGCGTCTGTTAAGCAGGGCTGTCAGCTTATCTTGTTCGAAATGGCCCTGGTGATGGCCGGGGCCATTTCTGCGGGCAAGCTCAGGGCTTCACGTCCAGCACGACATGACTGAAGGTTTGATAGGTTTTTTCGTCCGGCGCGGGCGGGATGTTGGCTTTTTTCAGCGCGGACATCACCTGCGCGCAGAATGGCCGATCGCCGCTCTCGACCGTTGGATCCTGCACCGTCCCGTCACGCTGCAGCATAAAGCGCACCGAGCATTTTTGCCCTTGCCAGGAGGCCGGCTGGTCTATGTTAGCGAAGATAGCCGCCTGGATCCGTGCCAGATAGCGTGAGGCATTGGCCTGGGGTGAAGTATCGGAACCCGTTTGATAATCGCGAAGTATCTTATCCACTTCAGCCGATATTTTAGCGTCTTCGGCGCTGCCCGGCGCAGAAGCACGACCCGAGCAGGCGGAAAGGAGTAAAGAGAGGGTGCAAACGAGCACAGCGTTGGTTTTCACGGACATGCTAAGCCTCCTTGCTGGTGGTGATACCGTCGTGTACGAGGCGGTTATCCTCTGTTATTCCGCGATATTATTCAAACGCTGAATTGCATGGCACGCGCTTTCAGTGACAGTGTCACTCATTTTTTACTTTCGTCGCGGGCGGTGATGCCATCCAGTCGCGAATGATGTCACCGTATAGCTGTTCGGCCTCCGCCAGTCGGCTGAGCAGGCAGTATTCGTCGGTTTGATGCGCCATCGACGGCTCGCCGGGGCCGAGAATAATACAGGGCGGATCGCCCAATGCAGGCAGCAGCAGCGAGGCGTCGGTAAAGTAGGGCACCACGCGCGGCGCAATCGGCTCAGCGTGCAGCGGCTGACAGCGTTGATAAACCTGCTTAATCCACGCATGATCCTCCCGGCTGAGGACGGCGGGCAGGTCGACCAGCGTGGAGACGGTGACGCTTTCGCCAAGCAGCGTCGTCAAGCGCTCCCGGATAGTGGCGTGCTGTAAATTGGGCGCGCTGCGGATATCGACATCAAAACGCGTGCGGTCCGGTACGGAATTAATATTGAGTCCGCCTTCTATGCGTCCGACGTTGAGGGTGGGTTGCTTCATTAGCGGATGCGGCGCGCCTGGCGAAAAATGCTGAATCTTACCCAACGCATCCGCCGCAAGATAAATAGCATTGATCCCCAGCTCCGGCATCGCGCCGTGGGCGGTTTTCCCCCGCGTTTCGCAGCGTAGCCAGAGCGCGCCTTTATGGCCGATAACCGGATAGTTGGCGGTGGGTTCACCGACGATCAGCGCGCCCACCTCCGGCAACGTTGCGGAGGCGATCAGCGCCCGCGCGCCGTCGCAGCCGGTCTCTTCTCCGCCGGTTATCAGCAATACCGCGCCGCGTCCGGCGAGGATCGCTTCCCGCTGATGAACGCAGGCGACGGCAAACGCCGCTATCGCCGCTTTCATATCGCTGGATCCGCGGCCATAAAGACGCCCGTCTTCCATCTGCGAGCCGAAAGGATCGTACTGCCAGCGGGCATTTCCCAGCGGGACGGTATCCAGATGTCCGGTAAAGGCCAGCGGTTTACCGCTCTTCGCCCCGGGCAGGCTGGCGATAAGATTGCAGCGTCCTTCGCCGAACGACGACAGCGAAACCTCAAAACCGCTATCATCAAGCCAGTCGGCGAAGAACCGCATGCAGTCGGCTTCGCTGCCCGGCGGGTTGATGGTGTTAAAGCCCAGCAGCTGCCGGGCGAGCTCAAGAGTCGCGGTCATCAGCGGCGTTCCGTCAGCCAGTCGAGGCAGTTAATCCACAGCTGGCGATAGCCGGGCCATTTGGCAAACTCTTCCGGCAGCCAGTGCGCCGACATGTCGCTGGTCCACACCAGCGAGCGTCCCTGCTGATATTCGCGAACAGCCAACAGCGGATGACCGGTACCGGCCACGGTCGCCAGCAGTTTGCCTTCCGGGTGCATTTCAACTTCGTTATAGCCCAGCAGCCACGGCCATTCGCCCGGAATATCGTTAAACAGGGGGTGAGACTCCGTCACTTCGGCATAGCAGCCTTCCGGGGTTTCAATGCGATCGTCCCAGGCCAGGCAGCGTACCGGCAGCACTTTCTCCACCTCGGTATGGCGGTAGCGCGCGCCGCCGTTGATTCCCTGGAAGCTGTAATAGCCGCCGATCATCATCAGCGCCCCCCCGCCGGCCACATAATCATGCAGGAGCGTTAAACGGTTGGCGGTTCGGCGGCTCTTCAGCCAGGTGTCCGGATGCAGCAGCAGCGTATTGGCGCCAATGTCCGAGAGAACAATCGCATCCCACTCCTGCAGCGCTTCCAGCGTCAGCGGAAAGTCGGTCGCCGCCGCGTGGGCGGGCATATAGGTAATGGCATAGGGACTGTCGGCGAGCGCGGCCAGAAAGTCCGTTGCGCCGGTGTGCCAGGTGGCGGTGGCAAACTGGTCGAAGCCTTTAACGTGCGTTGACGTGCTGGTCCAGGACTCACCGACCAGTAAGATTTTTTTCTGCATGATGACGTTTCCTTTTATCCGCCAAAGACCCGCTGGGGGTTTCCAATCATTAAGGTTTCAAGTTGTTCGCCGCTGACGCCGTGGCGCCGCAGACGGGGAACAAAATGCTTGAGTATGTAGCCATAACCGTGGCCGCCGTAGCGGGTGAGCATGGTTTTCAGGAAGACGTCCTGCGACAGCAGAATTTGCTGGATGTAGCCGTCGTCAATCAGCTCGCGGATCGCGCGGGCGTTCTCCTCGTCGGAGGGCGACTGCGCCGACTCGTCGGCGTAGTAATAGCTCATGCCAATCATGTCGTATTCGAGAAACGCCCCGCGCTGCGCCAGTTCGCGCTGGTAGCGCTTATCGGCAAAGCTGGGATTCATATGGCACAGCACGGTATGGCGTAAATCGGCGCCTTCCTGCTCGAGAATATCCAGCACCCGATGGCCCAGCCGCTCCCAGCCGGGCAGATGGACCTCGATCGGCACGCCGGTCGCGGCGCTGGCCCGACCCGCAGCGCGCAGGGATTTCTCCTCATCCGGCGTAAAGCGGCTGGAGATACCGATTTCGCCGATGAGCCCGGCGAGCACCTCCGGTTTCTCCTCCGCGCCGCCAAGATCGTAAATCAGCCGTTCGGTCAGCTGTTCGACGCTGCTGATTTTTACCCACTCAGGGTGCGAAGGTTCCAGATAGAGCCCGGTACCCATAATGATGTTCAGACCGGTCAGCCGCGCGATGCGCGCCAGCGCTTTCGGATCGCGGCCAATGCCGATATTGGTCGGGTCGACTACCGTTTCTCCGCCAAGGGCGCGATATTTAGTCAGCTCGTCAATCGCAACGTCGACATCAAACAGCTGACAGTTATCGCGGCTCATCAGCGGGTTGAGCGACAGTTCGCCAAGGTTTTCCATTTTCACCGGCATTTCGGCAAGATGGCGATCGCTGCAGCAGCAGGGCGGCACCCATTTGCCGGAGGCATCCAGCAGAATATGCTCATGCATCAGAGTAACGCCCATTTCGTTAATCGGCAGTGGGCCAAGCACAGTCATTACGTAACCGCTGCTAACGCCAACCGGCAGCGGGGAGGGATGGCGAAAAATTGATCCTTTCATCAGCTATCCTTTTGCCGCGGAGCGCGTCGGGTTGAGAATGCGGGTGTTCAGCCAGATAGCCAGCAGGATAATGGTGCCGGTGGCTATCTGGGTGTAAAACGGCGAAATATGCGACAGGATCAGCCCGTTCTGAATGACCGCAATCGACAGTGCGCCCAGCAGCGTGCCAATAATAGTTCCGAAGCCGCCAAACAGACTGGTGCTGCCTAGCACAACGGCAGCAATGACCTGCAGTTCAAAGCCTTCGCCCTGGTTGGAGGAGCCGCTGCCGAGGCGTGCGGTAATGATCATCCCCGCCAGCGCGGCGGCCATTCCGCTGATGATATAGACCTTCATGGTGACCGCTTTGGTGTTAATGCCGCTGCGCCGCGCGCCTTCGGCGTTAGCGCCGATGGCGGTCACGTAGCGGCCAAAGCGCATATGGTTGAGAACGATATGCCCGATCAGCAGAATCAGAATGCCGAGCAGTGCGGGCATGGGGATTCCGACGACCCACGCGCGTCCGATAAAGGTAAACAGGCTGTCAGCCGGCACCGGAATCGAGTAGCCCTGGGTGACCAGCAGCGCGATGCCGCGAACTACGGCCAGGGTGGCGAGCGTGACGATAAACGCCGGAATGCCCTCATAGGCAATAAAGAAGCCGTTGATGGCACCAACGAATCCGCCTAGCAGCAGGCCGCCGAGGAGTACCACCGGCCACGGCAGACCCCAGCTATTCAGGGCGATAGCGGAGAGCGCGCCGACCAGCGCCAGGGTGGAGCCTACCGACAGATCGATACCGCCGGTGGTAATGACCAGAGTCATTGCCGTCGCGACGATCAGCAGCGGGGCGCTCTGACGGATAATGTTGAGCCAGTTGGTGCCGGTGAGAAAGTTGCTGGTGATCAGCGAAAACACCACGCAGCAGAAGACGAAAAAGAGCGCGATGCTGACTACGCCTGAATGGTTATGCAGCAGGCGGCGCGGCAGCGAATGCTGGATCATGCGTGAGCTGCTTAAATTCATGATACTCATCCTGTTACCTCAATGTGTTGCCGCAGAGCGGGCGGTGAATTTTTCGCCCACAATCAGGTTAACGATATCGCTCAGGCTGGTGTCGGACACCCGTCTGTCGGCGACGTTGGTACCTTCATACATCACCATGATCCGGTCGCAGACCAGGAACAGGTCCTGCAGGCGGTGGGTAATCAGAATCACGCTCACCCCGCGAGCGGAAACGCGGCGAATGAGCTCCAGAACCGCTTCAACTTCCGCGACGGCCAGCGCGGCGGTGGGTTCATCCATAATCAGCACTTTCGGGTCAAAGGCCGCGGCGCGGGCGATGGCTATAGCCTGGCGCTGGCCGCCGGAGAGATTTCGCACCAGCAGCCGGGTATCCGGAATGGAGATCCCGAGCCCTTTAAGCATCTCTCTGGCATCGGCGTGCATTTTGGCCTCGTCGAGAAAGGGGATGCCGAGGACCGATTTCATCGGCTCACGGCCCATAAACAGATTGCCCGCGACATCGACCGTGTCACAGAGCGACAGATCCTGGTAGACCATCTCGATATGGCAACGGCGTGAATCGGCCGGATTCGTAAACTGTTGCTGTTCACCGTCGATACGAATCGTGCCGCTGGAGGGGATCACCGCGCCAGAGAGCACTTTGGTCAAGGTGGATTTCCCCGCGCCGTTATCGCCCACTAAGCCCAGCACTTCGCCCGGGGCCAGCTCAAGGTTGACTCCGCGCAATGAGCGTATCGACCCGTAGGTCTTGGTGATATTGATCATCTCTACCCTTGGCGGGGTAGTTTGTGGCTGCTGCATCTGATAACTCCCATCGCTGTGGCCGGGAAAATGTTCGCCATCCTGCGGGAGAGACTCTATCCGACACGGTTTACAATCTAGTAAACCGGTTTACCTGCGGACCAGAGCACTCGCCAGTGCAGTCAGGACAAACGCTATGTAAGATATTTGTTCGCCAGTAAGAACATTGCAGCATCCGTGCCAGGGCAGTAACCACACAGCAGCCCTGTAACTTAACCTTATGTATTCAATACACTTAATTGAATACAATCCGGTAAACCGGTTTACTGATTATAGTGAATAAATTGTTAATTGATCGTTTTTTGCGCCAAAAGCGGGCGCTTTTGCGCCATTTTGGGACGGGCTTAACAAATCTTGATCGAGTCGCGGCCAATCCATTCAACCGGCAGGCGGGTTTCCGCAGGGATATCCGGATCGTCGTTTAGCAGGCGCATCATGATGTTCACCGCAGTGCGGCCCAGTTCGCGGGCGGGCTGACGGATAGTGGAGATCCGCGGCTGGGTAAAATCGGCATAGTTGGCGTCATCGAAGCCGACTAACGATAGCGCCTCTGGCGCCTGGAGCCCACTGGCGCGCAAGCCGTCGAGCAGACCGAGCACCAGATAGTCGCTGGCAGCGAAGACGGCGGTAGGGCGAACCTGTTGGCTGAACAGGTACCGCAACGCTTGCTGGCCAAACTCGCGCTGGTAGTCGCCATACATCACCCATTCGGGCGGCCAGCTCAGGCCCGCTTGCTCCATCGCGGTGCAAAAGCCCTGATAGCGCTCGCGGACGCTCATCAGCTTGTCCGGGCCACCGACGAAAGCGATATGGCGATGCCCGGCGGCGATCAGTTTTTCGGTGGCGATCCGCCCGCCCTGGACGTTATCGGCAAACACTTTCGGTACCTTACTGCCGGGAATATCTTCATCCAGCAGGACAATCCGTTCGTGACGCTGGACTTCCTTGCGCAGCAGGCCATTATCGGGGCGGTTGGTGGTGAACAGCAGACCGTCGACCTGGCAGGTATCCAGCCAGCGAATGAACTGGCACTCTTTTTCCGGATTGTTGCGGGTGATACACAGCACCAGGCTGTAGCCGCTGGCAGAAGCGGCCTCTTCGGCTGCGTCGGCCAGTTCGGCAAAGAAGGGGTTGGTAATATCGGGAAGCACCAGGCCAAGCGTTTCGCTGCCGCCTTTGCTAAGACGGCGTGCCAGGCTATTGCCGCGATAGTCCAGTTCGCGAATGGCGGTTTCGATGCGGTCGATGGTGTCCTGCGGCAGCACAATACTGTTGTTCATATAGCGCGACAGGGTCGCCTTCGACAGCCCGGCCAGCTTTGCCACATCGGATAACAATACACGTTTTATACTCATTTCCTGCGCCATTTCTGCCAGAATCGGCTATCTGTAACATAGTTAAGCGCGGTGGATACAGCAATTTCTCTGCGAACAATCACCAAAAATAAATGCTTGACAAATTTTAATCAGCAGAGAATTGTATAGGCAGTTTACCGCATCATCCGGGAAGTCATTCCCAACCCCGTTTAAGTTATTCCAGTCGCGCACCGACACGGACCGGTTGCCGGGATGACATTAAGCAGGTATCCGCCGAACGTTCAATGATTGTTCTGGCGATATAGACGATATTTGCCCGCCAAAAAAATAATCCTTCTGCGTTCGCATGCGGCGCGGAACTCTGCTGGCTATCAACTATTCCCGACGAGGATACTGATGATGTTATTTCACACCGGAAAACTGCGTTTACTTGCTGTCGCCACGACCATGCTGGCATCAATGAGTTTTATTTCTGCCGCCAGCGCTGCCGGTCCGACTTATGCGCTGGTACAAATCAACCAACAGGCGCTGTTCTTTAATCTGATGAATAAAGGCGCACAAGATGCGGCCAAAGCCAGTGGCAAGGATTTAGTTATTTTTAACTCTAACGATAATCCCGTGGCGCAAAACGACGCGATAGAAAACTATATTCAGCAAGGCGTTAAAGGCATTCTGGTTGCTGCTATCGACGTTAACGGGATCATGCCAGCGGTTAAAGAAGCCGCCGCCGCAAACATTCCGGTGATTGCGATTGATGCCGTATTACCGGCCGGGCCACAGGCAGCTCAGGTCGGCGTTGATAATATTGAAGGCGGCAGAATTATCGGTCAATACTTCGTGGACTACGTGCAGAAAGAGATGGGCGGCCAGGCGCGACTGGGTATAGTCGGCGCGCTGAATTCGGCCATTCAGAACCAGCGGCAGAAAGGGTTCGAAGAGACGCTGAAAAGCAATCCGAAGATTACTATCGCTAACGTGGTCGACGGGCAGAATGTGCAGGATAAAGCGATGACCGCGGCGGAAAACCTGATCACCGGTAATCCGGATCTGACAGCGATTTATGCCACCGGCGAACCCGCGCTGCTCGGCGCTATCGCCGCCGTAGAAAACCAGGGGCGGCAGAAGGATATTAAAGTCTTTGGCTGGGATCTGACGGCGAAGGCGATTTCCGGTATTGACGGCGGCTACGTCACCGCCGTACTGCAGCAGGACCCGGAAAAGATGGGCGCCGAAGCCCTGAATGCGCTGAACAGCATCACGTCGGGTAAAACCGTGCCGAAAACCATTCTGGTTCCGGCGACGGTGGTAACCAAAGCGAACGTCGATTCATACCGTCCGCTGTTTAAGTAGGTCAGCGCGCCCCGTCCGTGGTTAACAGGGCGGCGAGCTCACGGCTGCCGGGAAACGCGCTGAGCGTCCCCCGGCGGCTAACCGTAATGGCGGCAGCGCGACTGGCGTGCGCGAGCGCCAGCGCATCCGGCGCGACGCCGCGCAGCAGGGCGGAGGCCAACATGACGGCGAGGAACGTGTCGCCCGCGCCGGTAGTATCAAGCGCCTCGGCGGGCACGGCGGGACAAAACTGACGCTGGCCCTCCTGGACCAGCCAGGCGCCTGCGGCGCCCTGGGTAATCACTAAGGTTTTCACCCCGTATGGCTGGAGCAACTCGGCCTCGGATTCATTGACCACCGCGATGTCGATGAGGGGCCACAGATGGCAAAAGTCAGGATTGACAGGTGAGGGGTTGAATACCGTCGTCATGCCGCGGCTTCTGGCGTACTGGAACAGCGCCCGCGTTTTATCGAGGGAGAAATTGCCCTGCTGTAGCAGAATATCGCCAGCGACGGCATCCGCCATATGCGGAATCATTTCATCCAGGCTGAATGTATCGGCCGCCGCCGTAGTGGTAATGATGGCGTTGTCGCCATCAGCGCTATTTAAAATAATCGAGGTATCGCTATGTTGATTGAAATGGCCGTCGGGTAGTAGCGTCAGTGGTTCATTTTTTATCTGCTGGCGGATCCACGCGCCGTTGCTGTCATTTCCCGTGGCGGCAATTAAGCGCGTCTCTATTCCGCAGCGGGATAATATAATCGCCTGGTTCGCGCCTTTACCGCCGATATCCTGCGACACTTTAACGCCGTGAATGGAGGCTCCTTTTTTCGGTATATCCGGAATGGACCAGGTTTCATCTACGGTAATATTACCAGTAACGTAAACACGCATAGTGTTCCCTTAACAGGATGGATAAGATGGTTGCTATCTCAGCAGAAAAAACGAATGCAATACAAGCTATTTTTTCACGAAGCAAGGCTGTTATTGGTGTTATTCATTGCGACCCATTTCCTGGCTCGCCAAAATATCGAGGAAAATCAGTCTCGGATATTGTTGAACGTGCGCTTCGCGATGCTGAAAATTATATTTCAGGCGGTGTTCATGGTCTGATTATTGAAAATCATGGCGATATTCCTTTCTCTAAACCTGAGGATATCGGCCATGAAACCTCAGCGCTGATGGCGGTCATTACCGAGAAAGTTCGTGAACGTTTTGCTGTGCCGCTGGGCATTAACGTTCTGGCTAACGCGGCGATCCCGGCAATGGCGATCGCCCTGGCGGGAGGCGCCGATTTCGTCCGCGTAAACCAGTGGGCCAACGCCTATATCGCCAACGAAGGATTTATAGAAGGGGCGGCCGCTAAGACGCTGCGCTACCGCAGTATGCTGCGCGCTGAACATATTCGCGTTTTTGCCGATAGCCACGTTAAGCACGGTAGCCATGCCATTGTCGCCGATCGTTCGATTCAGGAACTGACGCGCGATGTCGATTTCTTCGAGGCTGACGCGGTGATCGCCACCGGCCAGCGTACGGGCGATAGCGCCACGATGGCGGAAATTGACGAGATCCGCGCGGCGACGGAACTACCGCTCCTGGTGGGCTCCGGGGTGACACCGGCTAACGTGAAGCAGATCCTCGGGCGGACTCAGGGGGTCATTGTGGCCAGTACAATGAAGGTCGATGGCGTCTGGTGGAACGATGTTGAGCTGGCCCGGGTGAAACATTTTATGTCGGTCGCGCAGGCCGCGCTGGAGGAAGCTTAATGGAAGCGTTTAGCGAACGCCTGCTGCGCGAACATCAACCGGCGTGGCAGGCGATGCAGCAGCACCCGTTTGTGACTGATATCGAACAGGATCGTCTGCCGACAGTCGTCTTCAACCGCTATCTGGTGTTTGAGGGCAACTTTGTCGCGACGGCAATCGCGATTTTTGCCCTCGGGGTCAGCAAAGCGCCGGGTATTCAACAGCAGCGCTGGCTGATTGGCGTGCTGAATGCCCTGGTTGATATACAGATCGCGTGGTTTGAACAGGTGTTGTCAGCGCGGCAGATCGATCCCGCTGAGTACCCGGATGATTTGCCCGGGGTACGGCGCTTTCGCGACGGTATGCTGCGGACCGCCCACGAGGGCAGCTATGAGCAGATTGTGACCCTGATGTTCGGTGCGGAATGGATGTACTATTTTTGGTGCCGACGGGCGAGCGAACATTATCAGAGCGATGCTGATTTACGACGCTGGGTGGAAATGCACGCGGAGGACGAATTTTATCAGCAGGCTCTCTGGCTAAAAAACGAACTCGACCGCTGCGCCATGGCGCTGAGTGAAGACGAAAAGCAGGCGTTATCGGCGCTTTACGGCGAGGTGCTGCAGTGGGAAATTGATTTCCATCACGCGGCGTACGAGGAGTAGCCGCGAGGTGAAGAACAGGAGGCGCCGGAAGCGGCGTCTCCTGAAATATTGCTCAGGTCGTCCGCCTCTTATCCGGGCAATGTCTCTCCAGCCATTGTGCGACGAGGGGCCATAATTTCTCCGCATTCCGGGTACGAAAGAAGCCCATATGACCAATGGATGAAAGTCCGTAATCCGCCCGCCGTATTTCACGGCGTTCTATTTTTGCGTTTTGCGCTGGAGCAAGCAGGCGTGAGATGGCTTCTGTATTAGCCCAAGGGTCGTCATCAAAACCCAACACCAGAATAGGTAAGGTTATCTTTCCTGCCCGCTGACACGCATCCCACTCCGGGTCGTCATAGAAATATTCAGGCATCGCGCTCCAGCGTCCCCACTGAAGCATCGCCGGAGCCGGTAAATCTTCACCCAGCCCGAGACGTCTGGCTGGCATATACCCAAAGAGCCGGCAAAGTGCCGGCCCCAAAACGCGCAGTAAGCACCATACTCGCAGCTTTTCCTTCGTTTGGCTGATAGTGCTTGTCACGCCTGCGTGTGAGGCAACCATGACGGCGGCTCGCAGGTCGGTGGAGGCGGAAGATAACAGCACGGCATGCCCGCCAATACTGTGCCCAATCGCCAGCAGGGTAAGGCCAGGGGCTCGGGCTTTCGCCCACGCGGTGATGCATCCGACGTCCTGCTCGATCCAGTCGGACATGGTGTTTTTGTTGTGACGGACTTTCCCGGACTTCGAAAGACCAGTGCCCCGGTAATCATAAGTAATGACACTAAACCCCCTTTTATAAAGGTATTCAGCGAATCCTTTATAAAATCCCTGTACAACGGCCGTCGCCGGGTGAACGATCACCAATGCTTTGGCTTTGTGTCTTTGCCAGAGCGTGGCGACGACAAAGCCGCCCTGGCTTACGGGGATGATGACAGATTCCATGAGTCTCGCCTTGTGTGGTCATACCAGTTTAACCTGGATTTACTGTAGCTGCTGCGGCAGAAATCAGCGAATGTTTTTGAGACGATCTCAGTAAGAAAAACGTCTTGAAAGCATTGGCGACCAGAATCAGGAGCCCTCAGGCGGGGTGCCAACTCCCAGCCTGCCATTTAAGGTCTCATATCCTTTCACAATCAATCAGCCTCTGCGCCAGGTGCCTTGTGTTAGGGGGGATAATGTCCGCTTTAGTTTCGTGTCACCTTGCCGGAATACAGACTTTCCTGCCGTAGCGGGGCAAATATCCTGCACTTAGTCGCTTATTGATTATACTTTGATGGTGGCTTGTGCTGCTTCAGGCTGTTGACGCGAGGGCGGGTAGCAAAACCAGCCCCCTGACATTGGATCAACGGGTCCGATGATGATGTGATCATGTAACCGTCGTGGAGGTATGGAAAGATGGGATTATTAAATTTTGTGAAAGAAGCGGGCGAGAAAATATGGGATGCCGTCTCCGGCGACAGTAAAGAAGATCGGGCTGAAAAGCTGAAAAAACATATCGATGGACTTAATCTGCCTGGCGCCGAAAAGGTCAATATTGATGTTGCGGAAGATGGCACCGCAACGGTCACTGGTGATGTCGCTTCGCAGGAGGATAAGGAAAAAATTCTGGTTGCGGTCGGGAATGTCACTGGCGTAGGCCAGGTCAGTGACGGCGTTAAGGTGACGCAAAGCGGGGCGGAAAGTCGTTTTTACACGGTCAAATCCGGTGACACTCTGAGCGCAATCTCAAAAGCGATGTATGGCTCGGCCAATGAGTATCAACGCATTTTTGAAGCCAATAAACCGATGCTGACCCATCCCGACAAAATCTATCCGGGTCAGGTGCTGATTATCCCGGCGAAGTAGGCCACTCAGCAGCAACATCAGTGATGGCAGGAAAACTTGCTTTATACCGCTGTCGGAAGCCGCCGCGGACATCTATTCCTCTATCAACGACAAAAGAGCCAGCAAGCTGGCTCTTTGTTCCCCCGGGTTCAGGCGCTTACTGTGCGTCAGCCAGTGCCAGTCGGGCCTCTTCCTGCTCGGTGATTTTACGCTGTTGCTCAAGTTCCAGCGCGCCGCGATGAGAGAGGTAGCAGAAGAGTATGCAGCAGACGATCCCGCCCATCAGCAGATAGAACCCGCCGTGCCAGCCCATTTTATCGACCATTACGCCGAACAGGCTGGTGCCTAACGATGCGCCAAAGATATAGCTCATAAATCCGCGCAGACCCACAGCTGAACCGACGGCAAAGCTGGGGACGATTTCCATGGTCTGGACCGAGGCCAGAAACTGCGGGACATAAATAAGGCAGCCCACAATCGCCGCGAATACTGTGACCATCAGTAGCGATTCGCTTTTCCAGTAGCCGATCAGACAGATGAAGATTAGCGTCATACAGATTATGGCTAACGGCATCCGGCGCCCTTTAAACAGCTTGTCGGAGAGCCAGCCGGCCAGCAGAGTAGACGGAATTGCCGCCCACTCAAAAAACAGGAATGCGACGCTCATTTGTTCTTTGGAAAAATGTTTCACCGTCAGCAGGTAAATTGGCAGCCAGCTGATCATGCCGAAACGCACCATATAGACAAACACATCCACAAAGGAGACATACCAGGCGTTTTTGTTACGCAGTACGTAGGTACAGAAGATCTGAAATGCGCTCATGTTCTCCGGCGCTTTCTGGCCGTGTTTGGTCTTCAGCACCACTTTCTCTTCCGGCATCATCTCTGCCAGCGAAGGCAGACCTTCCTCGCGCGGCGAACCCTTACCCAGCACCAGTACGCTAATGGCGAATACCACCGCCACGCAGGCCGGTACAATGTAGCTGGCGCTCTGCCAGTGCTCGGTGCCGAGAATGGCGAATGCGGCGCCGACGATCGGGGCGACAATTCCGCCGCCGACGTTATGGGAAATGTTCCAGAACGCCCCTACGCGGCCACGCTCACGGCGCGGGAACCAGTTCGCAATAGTAATAAAAGAGGGGCCGACCCCCATACCCTGAAACAGGCCGTTCAGGACAACCAGCGCAGCGAAGACCCAGAATGCGGTACTGAATCCTAATCCGACGTTGACGATGGCGCACAGCACCAGGCCACAGGCCATAAAGACTTTCGGGCTGGCTTTATCCGCGAGGCTGCTCATTACGCCTTTACTGATCCCGTAGGCGATGAGCATACAGCTGCTGAGCAAACCGATCTGCGTGGCGCTGAGGTCTAACTGTTCTTTCAGATAGGGCGTGGATAAGGTGAAGTTATTGCGCACGATATAGTACGCCAGGTATCCCAGAAATACGCTTAGCAGCGCCTGCATACGGTATCGACCATAGGTTGCCTGAATTTTCTCAGCAGGAACTTTATTCGCCGACGGGCCTTTTTTTAATAATGATAACATGTCGTCACCTGTATTTATATTGATATGAACATCAGGAGTAATTATCCCGAAGGGTGAAATAAGCGGCTAAAAAATTCAAATCGTCGAAATGAGTCAAAATTGACTCAAAATAAAGCAGGGACGGGTTGTTTTTGACCCATGTGGCATGAGTGAGATTTTGCGCAATTAATTTTGCGCTGATTTTATGTCCGGCTTGTGCGGACACTAACAAATTGCCTAATCATTATCTGGTAATCTTTCCCGATATTCCCGGACGCCCGTTTGACTATTTTTCCGCTCGCGGCGATTAATTCACCAGATGTCATAAACGGGTAAGTTTTGTCTCAACGCGGTTTTTACGGTATTTCAATATTTATGAACGGGATCACAAACATATTTCTTCGTGGGGTCAGGATAGTGAGCAAAATGCTCGCGCTGCTGCTGCTGCTGCTGCTGCTGACCGCATGGCTGAGACCCTGTGCGGCGCAAGGCAATGAGCTGGTGATGGCGACGACATTTTCTCCCAGCGCCACCGTGTGGATTATCGATCGCTGGCAGAAAGAGCCGGGGTCGGTGATGATAAGGACGCTCAACCGCACCAGCGCCTCGCTGGAACAGTTGCTTGATACGGCAAATGCCGAAAATGTCGATCTGATCCTGACTTCGTCGCCGATGCTGCTGCAGCATCTTCAGGAGCATCAAAAACTGGCGCCGTTCAGCGGTGCGCCGGCAGTCAGCCAACATCTGGTGCCGGAATCCATTCGCTCCACCTCCGTGGCCGTGGCGATCTCCGGGTTCGGTTTGCTGATGAATCGCTCAGCGCTGATGACCCGGCATCTGCCTGCGCCAGCGGACTGGGATGACCTGACCGATCCCCGTTATCAGGGGGCGCTGCTGATGAGCAGTCCGTCGCGTTCGGATACCAACCATCTGATGGTGGAGTCGCTGCTGCAACAAAAAGGCTGGATTAAAGGATGGGAAACGCTGTTGACGACGGCGGGAAACCTCGTGACCATTTCATCCCGTAGCTTTGGGGTGGCAGATAAGATTAAAAGCGGCCTGGGCGTGGCTGGTCCGGTGATTGATAATTACGCCAATCTGCTGCTGAACGATCCGCACCTGGCTTTTACCTATTTCCCCCAGTCGGCGGTTTCGCCGACCTATGTCGCAGTGCTTAAAAACAGCCAGCACGCCAGCGAAGCGCGGCGGTTTATTCGCTATCTGTTAAGTCCGGAGGGCCAGACGATCCTCGCCGACGCTAATACCGGGAAGTATCCGGTAACACCGCTGGCGCCAGGCAATCCACGGGCGGCGCAGCAGGCGATACTGATGAATCAACCGCCATTAAACTATCGATTGATCCTCAAACGTCAGCGTTTGGTTCAGCGGATGTTTGATACGGCGATTAGCTTTCGTCTTGCCCAGCTCAAAGACGCCTGGCGAGCGCTGCATAGCGCGGAGGTCCGTCTTAAGCGTCCGCTGCCCGAGATACGGGCGCTGCTCACCCGTGTCCCGGTGGATCCGGCCAGCAGCGAGGATGAAGCCTGGCTGGCTCAGTTCGACAACAAAAGTTTTGCGGAACAGCAGATGATGGAGTGGCAGCTCTGGTTTCTCAACAACCAGCGGCAGGCGATTACTAAACTGGAAGAACTGAAATGACGGACAGGTCCATGCTGCAACGCCTGCGGCAAATCAGTATCAGTAGCAGTCTGCGCGGGGCATTTCTGACGGGGGCGCTGCTTACGCTGATTGTCAGCAGCGTAAGCCTCTATTCCTGGCATGAACAAAGTTCGCAGATCCGCTATTCGCTGGATGAGTATTTTCCGCGCATCCATGCGGCTTTTCTGATTGAAGGGAATCTCAACCTGGTGGTCGATCAGCTCAATGAATTTCTGCTGGCGCCAAATACCACGGTACGACTGCAGCTGCGCAACCAGATTATCCAGCATCTGGACAAAATAGAACGGCTAAGTCAGGGGTTGTCGCCGGCAGAACGCCAGCAGTTGGGGGTGATATTGCAGGACAGCCGCGCGCTGCTGGCGGAACTGGATCGCGTGCTCTACAACATGTTTCTGGTTCGTGAAAAGGTGGGAGAGCTTGCGGCGCGGATCGACTGGCTGCACGATGATTTCACCACCGAGCTGAATTCGCTGGTGCAGGATTTTACCTGGCAACATGGAACGCTGCTCGATCAGATTGAAGCCCGACAGGGGGATGCGAGGCAGTATCTGAAACGCGCCCGGGAAGTGCAGAATGAACAGCAGCAGGTCTATACCCTGGCTCGTATTGAAAATCAGATCGTTGACGACCTGCGCGACAGGCTCAATGAACTGAAATCCGGGAATGATGACGGCATGCTGGTGGAGACGCATATCCGCTATCTTGAAAACCTGAAAAAAACGGCGGATGAAAATATCCGTGCGCTGGATGACTGGCCGAGCACCATTACCCTGCGACAAACGATAGATGAGCTGCTGGAAATTGGCATGGTGAAAAATAATATGCCGGATACCATGCGCGACTATGTTAGCGCGCAAAAAGCGCTCGTGGAAGCCAGTCGGTCCAGAGAAGCGACGCTGGGGCGCTTCAGAACGCTGCTGGAAGCCCAGCTTGGCAGCAGTCACCAGCAGATGCAGATGTTTAATCAGCGTATGGCGCAGATTGTCCGGGTCAGCGGCGGGTTAATCCTGGTGGCGACCTTGCTGGCGCTGCTGCTGGCATGGGGGCTAAACCATTATTTTATTCGCTCGCGGCTGGTGAAACGCTTTACCGCGCTGAATCAGGCGGTGGTGCAGATTGGTCTGGGCCGGACCGAGGCGACCATTCCGGTTTACGGGCGCGATGAGCTGGGACGTATTGCCGGTTTGCTTCGTCATACCCTGGGTCAGCTTAATGCGCAAAAACAGCAGCTGGAACAGGAGATTGGCGAGCGAAAAGCGATTGAGGCCGATCTGCGCGCCACGCAGGACGAGCTGATCCAGACCGCTAAACTGGCGGTGGTGGGACAGACGATGACCACCCTGGCGCATGAGATTAATCAGCCGCTGAACGCGCTGTCGATGTATCTTTTTACGGCGGGAAGGGCGATCGAACAGGGACAGGCGGAGCAGGCGCGGACGACGTTAAGCAAAGCAGAAGGGCTGATCAACCGCATTGACGCGATTATCCGCTCCCTGCGCCAGTTTACCCGCCGCGCAGAACTGGAAACGCCGCTGCATCCGGTCGATTTGCGTCAGACGTTTACCGTGGCGTGGGAACTGCTGGCAATGCGTCATAAGCCTCAGCAGGGGACGCTGGTGATACCGGATGACACTGTCTGGATCCAGGGGGACGAAGTGCGCGTCCATCAGGTGCTGGTGAACGTGCTGTCCAATGCCCTCGACGCCTGCCCGCACGCCGCGCAAATCACCGTGAGCTGGCAAATCCAGGGCGGAAGGCTGTGCGTGTTGATTGCCGATAACGGCCCTGGCTGGCCTGCGGCCTTACTCCCTTCGCTGTTAAAGCCGTTCACTACCAGTAAAACCGTGGGGCTCGGAATAGGGCTTTCGATATGTGTTTCGCTGATGACGCAAATGGAAGGGGCGTTGCGCCTGGCGTCGACGTTTACACGCAGTGCCTGCGTGGTGCTGGAATTCAATTTGACGGATGTAAAAGATGTTGAGTAATAACTGTTCGATTCTGCTGATTGACGATGATGCCGATGTGCTGGATGCCTATACGCAGCTGCTTGAGCAAGCGGGGTATCATGTCAGTGCCTGTAATAATCCGTTTGATGCACGGGAGCAGGTGCCGAAGGACTGGCCAGGCATTGTTTTAAGCGATGTCTGTATGCCCGGCTGCTCCGGTATCGATTTAATGACAGTGTTTCATCAGGATGACGATCTGCTGCCGATTCTGCTTATCACCGGTCACGGCGATGTGCCGATGGCGGTGGAGGCGGTGAAAAAAGGGGCCTGGGATTTCCTGCAAAAGCCGATCGATCCGGGCAAGCTGCTCACGCTGGTGGACGCCGCGCTGCGTCAGAGGCAATCGGTTATCGCCCGTCGCCAGTATTGTCAGCAAAAATTACAGGTTGAGCTTATTGGCCGCAGCCAATGGACGGTTCGGTATCGCCAGCGCCTTCAGCAGCTGGCAGAAACGGATATTGCGGTATGGCTTTACGGCGAGCCGGGAACCGGCCGCATGACCGGCGCGCGTTACCTGCACCAGTTAGGACGGCACGCTGAAGGTCCGTTTATCGCCTGCGAGCTGACTCCGGCTAACGCCCATACGCTTAATGAACTGATCGCCCAGGCCCAGGGCGGAACGCTGGTCTTAAGTCACCCCGAGCATCTGACTCACGAGCAACAGCATCAGTTGGTACAGCTGCAGAGTCATGAGAAGCGGCCTTTTCGCCTGATTGGTATTGGTAGCGCTTCGCTGGTGGAGTTGGCCGCCAGCAGCCAGATAGTGGCGGAACTCTATTACTGCTTCGCGATGACGCAAATTGGCTGCCAGCCTCTGTCAAAGCGACCTGATGATATCGAGCCGCTGTTTCATCACTATTTGCAAAAAACCTGTCAACGGCTGAATCATCCCGTCCCGGAGGTGGATGCTGGTCTGTTGAAGGGGATGATGCGCCGGGTGTGGCCAAATAACGTTCGCGAACTGGCGAACGCCGCCGAGCTGTTTGCAGTAGGGGTATTACCACTCGCAGAAACGGTTAATCCGCTGATGCACATTGGCGAGCCGACGCCGCTGGATCAGCGGGTTGAGGACGTCGAACGGCAGATCATCACCGAAGCGCTGAATATCCACCAGGGACGTATTAATGAGGTGGCGGAGTATCTGCTGATACCGCGTAAAAAACTTTATCTCAGAATGAAGAAGTATGGTCTGAATAAAGAGCACTACAAAGGGGTTTAGGGCATCTTGTCAGACGATGGTTGAAAATTATGAGGACAGATACAGATTATAAATGCCTTCAAGTCAGCAGAGGCGATTTATGTTATTGTGACTGCTTAAATTTCCTTAAAAGGTGTGACTGTTGAACATGCGAATATTGACTGTAGTTGATTATGATGAAATGTGGCCGACTTTATTTGAGAACGAACGTACTCTGTTGCAGATGACGCTTGGTAAAGTGATATCCCGGATTCATCATATTGGTAGCACCTCGGTGCCTGGATTATCAGCTAAGCCAGTAATAGATATATTAATCGAAGTTGCTAATCTTGAAGAACTGGACAGTTTGAATCAGGCAATGGAGGGTGTAGGATATACTGTGCGTGGTGAAAACGGCATTTTAAATCGTAGGTACTTTACAAAAGGTGGAAGTCAGCGTAGTCATCATATCCATGCGTTTACCACCGGGGATGCTCAAATCATAAAACACCTGGCATTCCGTGATTACCTTATTAAACACAATGACGTAGCCATTCAGTACGCTTTAATGAAAAAAAGCGCGATGTTATTATGTGAAAATGACAGCCACCGATACAGCATTTATAAAGCGGATTTCATTCAGAAACATCTTCGTATGGCGCTTATTGATGCGGGTCACCTGGGCTAGCCTTCAAATAAACTACAAACCATGTTTTTTTGTAATTTTTCACAGCGTTACCTCTTGTTTAACCATTATTAGCAAACAGCACGCCTTGCAGACTACCTGCGGCTTCCTGCAACTGAGCATTCTGAATAAGCGACGGGGCGATAAAGCCGATAACGCATCGTTCAGTATGGAGGCACTATTTCACAACCCCAGCGGCCTGGCCTCCTGTATGAACTCAATCAGAAGGCGAAGCCCGGTCGGCAATTGCCGGCGGCTTGAATAATAGATATGAAAACCTTCCTCCAGTGGGGACCATTCCGTAAGCACCAGACGGAGCCGTCCATCCTTGACATAGGGTGCAACAAGAGGCTCCGGAAAATACATCAGGCCAGCCCCGCCCAATACGGCCACCAGACCCGTTTCGGCATGATTGACCGTCACTGAGCCTGGCACTGTCATTTGGTATGTTTCGCCGTCTCGCGCAAGTTCCCAGCGATAAACCCGATCGTCACCGAGACGATTGCTGATGCAGCGATGGTGTAATAAATCATCCGGATGTTCAGGCGTTCCGTAGCGTTCCAGGTAATCAGGGGAGGCCGCGATAACCCAGCGAATATCGGCAGATAAACGCCGGGCAACCATGTCCTCCGGGACGGTGCCACCATAGCGGATGCCGGCATCGAAGCCCGCATCAGTCACGTCAACCATACGGTTGCTGGCCACAATATCGATTTCAATATCGGGATAGCGATCCATAAAAGCGGGCATGACCGGCGCAAGCAAAAGATTTGCCGCTTCAACGGCTGCATTGATGCGGATACGTCCGGTAGGGGTATTGCGATACCGGTTAAGCGATTCAAGCGCGCCTTCTATGGTGTCGAAAGGCTGAAGAACAGACTGAACCAGTTCCTCGCCGGCTGCCGTAGGGGTGACGCTCTTGGTCGTGCGATTAAGCAGGCGAACTCCGAGCCGGGTTTCCAGCCCCTTCAGGGCATGACTCAGCGCTGATGCACTGACGCCTAGTTCAATTGCCGCACGGCTGAAGCTGCGATGACGTGCAATCGCCATGAAATAAATAAGATCGGCAACATCAGCTCTGCTTATTTGCATACAGAATAGTTTTCCTTATGCGGCGTTAAAACCCGAATGCGTTGATGAAGAAATGATATACACCTTAGACCGATTAGGTCTAATCCATTGCTGAATTTTTTTCACAAGTCCATTCATGCACGTCCACTCACTGTACACGTTGTGCTTCGTTATTCTTGAAAATCATGCGCTCTGGCTGGTAGGCCAGGGCGGAACACTCATCTAACGGAGCCGTTTATGAACTATACGCATCTTGGCCGCACCGGCCTGAAAGTCAGCCGCCTTTGTCTCGGAACCATGAATTTTGGTGACGTCACCGACGAGAAGACCAGCGCCCGCATTCTGGATGAGGCGCTTGAGGCGGGTATCAATTTCATTGATACAGCAGACGTGTATGGCACTGAACAATCTCCCGATATCCAGCAAGGCTCGGGGCTGTCCGAGGAAATTATTGGTCGCTGGCTTCAGCAGGGTGGCCGCCGTGAACGCATCGTTCTGGCGACAAAAGTCTATCAGCCTATGGGACCGGGCCCGAACGATCGCCGGCTTTCTGCTTACCATATTCGCAAAGCCTGCGAGGACAGTTTGCGACGGCTTAAGACCGACCATATTGACGTCTATCAGATGCATCACATCGATCGTCATACGCCGTGGGAAGAGATCTGGCAGGCCATGGAACTGCTTGTTCAGCAGGGAAAGGTTCTTTATATCGGTAGCAGCAATTTCGCGGGCTGGGACATTGCGACTGCGCAGTCAGTCGCCACGGCCCGTCATTTCCTGGGCCTGGTCGCCGAGCAAAGTCTTTATAATCTGACAGCCCGCACCATTGAGCTGGAGGTCATTCCCGCATGCCGCCATTTTGGCCTGGGACTGATCCCCTGGAGCCCGCTTGCCGGAGGGCTGCTTGGCGGCGTACTGAAAAAGATGGCAAGCGGGCGCCGTGCCAGGCCCGCGTTTGCCCGCCAAATTGAAGATTATCGTCCGCAGCTGGAAGCCTATGAAGGATTATGTGATGACCTCGGCGAATCCCCTTCCGATGTGGCGCTGGCCTGGCTCCTGCAGAATCCTGTCGTTACCGCTCCACTGATTGGGCCTCGTACGGTCGAACAACTCCAGCAAGCGCTTCACGCAACGACAATCACGCTATCAGACGACACCATGAGCTGTCTCGACGAAATCTGGCCCGGCCCCGGGGGAGAAGCGCCCCAGGCTTATGCCTGGTAATGACCAAATTAATGAATCCTTTCTGCGTTAAAGGGAGTTCCAGTTTATGAGCAAGATGATCCATGACCAGCCTTCTGCTGCCGTACCCGCTTCCCGGGACCGGCGCAATTTTCTGATCGCCGGAGCCGGTCTGGCGTTGGCCGCAACCACCCTTGGCAGGAGCGGCGCCGTGATGGCGAAACCGGCTGGTCAGGACACGCCGAACGCCCCTTCGGATGCTGCTCCCGTCCGGAAGGAAACCTTAACCACGCGTAAACTCGGCTCGCTGGAGGTGTCCAGCATGGGACTCGGGTGCCTGCCGATGGTGGGTTATTACGGCGGAGGTCCGCGCGATCGTAAAGCCATGGTTTCGCTTATCCGGGCAGCCTTCGAACAAGGTATCACGTTCTTTGATACTGCCGAGGTCTACGGCCCCCATCTCAGTGAAGAATTTGTCGGGGAAGCACTCGCTCCCGTTCGCGATCGTGTGGTGATTGCCACCAAGTTCGGCTTCGGCGTGGAGGAGGGGAAGCCCACTTCCCTTAACAGCCATCCTGACCATATCCGCCGCGCCGTAGAAGGCTCGCTAAAGCGTTTGAAAACGGACCACATCGATCTTCTCTATCAGCATCGCCCCGACCCGAATGTGCCGATCGAGGATGTGGCGGAAACCGTGAAGGCATTGATCCAGGAGGGTAAAGTGAAACACTGGGGACTGTCGGAAGCGAGTGCCAGGACAATTCGCCGCGCACATGCGGTACTCCCTGTGACTGCGGTGCAGAGTGAGTATGCCATGTGGTGGCGGGAACCGGAGACGCGGATATTTCCAACGCTCGAAGAGCTGGGTATCGGTTTCGTACCTTACTGCCCGACTGCCCGCAGCTTCCTCGCCGGAGCAGTCAATCCAAGCCAGCGGTTCGACAGCACCGATCGGCGGCATAACCTGCCACGCTTCCAGCCCGATGCCCTGGCCAAAAACATGGTGCTGCTTGAATTCGCGCAGTCGTGGGCCCGTCGCAAAAACACCACTCCGGTTCAGTTCGCGCTGGCCTGGGTAATGGCCCAGCGGCCCTGGATTGTCCCTATCCCGGGTACGACGCAATATCCGCACCTGATAGAAAACAGCGGCGCACCGCAAGTCCGGTTGACGGACAGCGAGCTACGCGAAATCGATGCGGCGCTTGCCAAAATCCCATTGCAGGGCGGTCGCGCCGATCCGTTTACCGAAAGTCAGTTTGATAAAAGTTAATACCTGCTGTCACAGGGAGACTGCAGGTGAAGTCTCCCTCTGTATTATTGCCGGGGATAAACCACATGAATGGACTAAATCATAACGCGCTTACATGCAGTGCCGTCCCCATACCGCCCTGGGAGCGTCCTCTCCAGACCGTGGAGGCCCAGCCGTACTTCAACGTTTCACAGGCGTCGCTCGTGCTCGAAGGGATCGTGTTCGATCGGAACAATAACCTGCTGTTTGTTGATGTGGCGACGGGGCGCGTGTTTAAGCTAACCCCGGAGCGGCAGCTTTCCATTGTCCTTAAGGAGAATTCATTCGGTGCTTCCGGCCTGGCGGTACACAAAGATGGACGGATCTTTATCGCCTCGGTGGGCGATATGCAGCGAGGTTCTGTTCGGGCTATCGAACCCAACGGCACCCGTGAGCAGATGATTGTTGCCCCTGATACTGGATTTCTTGTCAACGATCTGGTCTTTGATAATCAGGGCGGATTTTATTTCACTGACAGCCGGGGAAATTCAGCCGATCCACAGGGTGGGGTGTTCTACGTTAGTCCCAATGTCGGGTCAATTCATGCCATCCTGCCTGGACTAGCGGTCGGGAACGGCATAGCGATTGACCCCGCCGGCTCTCAGATATGGGCCACAGAACACGCTAAAAACAGGCTTCATCGCGTAAGACTGTCAGACGCCACCACGGTCGCCCCGTTTGGTTCAGTTGTTACCTATCAGTTCACCGGGCCGGCGCCAGACGGGGCCCGTGTCGACAGCGAAGGCAATGTATATGTGGCCATCTCAGGCCAGGGCCGCGTCATGGTCTTCAACCGCAACGGACTGCCTATTGGGCAAATTGTGCTGCCTGACCGCGACAAAGGCCGTAACCTTAAATCGACAAGCCTGGCGATCCGCCCCGGGCATCGCGAGTTGTTTATTGTCGCCAACAGCGGGACCGAACCTGGTGGAGCGATGATTTTTCGATCGGGCGCATTCGCGCCGGCACCGTTTCCCTTTTCACATCAGTGACCGGGAATGAGTGGTCTGGGAGACCCGGCAACGCCGGGCCAGGGCAGGGTGTTAATAGTTCTGGATCGCTGAAGGTGGCGTGAGGGAAGGCGGCGTATCCGGAAGCGGGGGAATGATCCCGTCAACGGGGTGCGGCAGATAGCGAGCTTCCAGTTCCGTGATTTCGGCATCGCTAAGTGAAAAGTCCAGCGCGCTGATAGCCGTGGAAAGATGTTCTGGTTTCGTTGCGCCAATGATCGGTGCTGTGATGACGGATTTTGATAACAGCCAGGCAATTGCAACATGAGCTCTTGGCACCGCGTGCTTTTCGGCAATGCTGGCAACAACATCAATCACGGGCTTATCCAGAAGGGCTGCGGTCTCATACATTTTTAACGCAAAGGCATCGTTTTGCGTTCGTCGGGACGTGACACTCCAGTCGCGCGTGAGCCTGCCGCGTGCCATCGGACTCCAGGGGATCACCCCAACGCCCTGGTCTTCACACAGGGGCAGCATCTCGCGCTCTTCTTCCCGGTAAAGCAGGTTGTATTGCGGTTGCATCGTGATAAATCGGGTCCAACCGTTACGCTCAGCGGTATGCTGCATTTTTGCAAAGCGCCAGGCTTCCATAGAAGATGCGCCGATATAACGCGCTTTTCCTGCTTTAACGACGTCATGCAGAGCCTCCATGGTCTCTTCAACAGGCGTGGAGTAGTCAAAGCGATGAATCTGAAAGAGATCCACATAATCCATGCCTAAGCGCATCAGGCTATCGTCAATAGACTGAAAAATGGCCTTGCGGGAAAGAAACCCGGTATTGGGTGAGTTGCGCCACGGAAAGAAGGTCTTTGTCGCTACAACGATCTCGTCGCGTCTGGCCATCTCTCTCAGCGCTTTTCCTGTAATTTCTTCTGAACTACCGCCCGAGTAGATATTCGCGGTATCAAAAAAATTAATGCCGGCTTCAAGCGCCTGACGAATGAGCGGTCGTGACGCCTTTTCATCCAGGGACCAGGGTTGAGGCAAACGTTCAGGTTCGCCATAACTCATACAACCGAGACAAAGACGGGAGACTTTCAACCCGCTACGACCCAGATTCACATACTTCATTCGGTGTTCCTTCTTTTATTGCCAGCAATTATGTATGTGACAGGGTATTGCACTGGTATGAAGGGAACCAGCATGCGCCATTGAATGGTGTTATGAGTTTTTTTCACAAGTAGTCGACAATGGAATTAAAATCGAAGTACAGTCCCGACAAAGTAACATCGGTGATCGTATCAAACATCCCTGCTATATTTTCAACTTAACGTTTGTTATTTACCTGAACTACACGCTGCAAGAAGATATTGAAGCGTTGCCCAGTATGTTTTTCCTTCCAGAGCATCATCTTTATGGCAGAATCTAAAGGGCAGAACGTGATTTTCAGGTGAAAGGACTATCAATCGAGAGGCTGGGCGAGTACGCATGTAATCCCTCTTAAATAAAATTTAAACCCTCATTTCGGATTTTCCAATAAATATAGATTACAGTCTATAAGTGCACATTGAGAATACCTTTTCTTACCACGTCAACTGCGCTTATCGTCCGCTTCTCGCTCATAGCGGACTTTCTGCTCAGCGAATCCGCCCACTCCGTGCCAGAGGCGGACGTTGTCTAGATAAGTATGTTAAATCCTCTAATGGACCTGAAAGGGGATTTTAAACGGATGCGTTCACTTCTAAATTTCTTAACCACTCATCCACTGATATTGAATACAGAAGGCTTGGAGGTGCATCTTTAACATCATGAATCTCTTTGACATATCTTAACCCCGACTTCTGTAACACTTTCTGTGACGCCAGATGATTCTCTCGAACAACAGCCGAAATTTCGGTTAATTTAATAACATCAAATCCAAATTTTATCGCGTATATGGCAAATTCTGTGGCCAGACCCTTCCCCCAAGCCTCTGTCGATAAGCGATACCCAAGATTATTGATAACTATATCGTCATAATTACGAATTCCCAGCCCGCCAAAACCGATGATTTTTTCAGGATTAGTAAGAGGCGAAATTGCCCAGTTTCCAAAACTATGAGTTTGCCAATGGTCGAGCCAGCGATTCATAACCATTTTTGCATTATCAATGTTCGGATATGGTCCCGCAGGATTAAAAGTGTTCGTAGCGGGATCACCATAAATTTTGAATAGATCGTTTAAGTCTGATGAGATTACAGGCCGAAGGTACAATCGATTAGTTTGAACTAGCAATTTTATCCCCTAATGTATCATGCTATCACTATGCTTTATTAACATGGAGCCTTTTGATTTAATCACACTTTTACGTTGGAGTAACTGGTGACGAGATTGACCGTTATGTCCGCTCCTCGCTCAAAGCGGACCTTAAACTCTCTTGCATTGCAGCTCTATGAAGATGGGATTATGTCTGCCATCATCTCCATGTCATTTCCTTGTACCGAAAATCTCGTCAGAACGTGATTGTAATGTCTTCAGCGCATTGAGCATATCGTCTTCGTCCAGAGATCGCTGGGATTTCTTCTCTGTGGGTTTCCTGCGTCGGCGCGAGGGGCCATCTCCGGCAGGGAGAGCCTGTGACCGGTTATTGTCGCGTTTGTCCTGTACCAGTTTGATAAATTCAAGTGTACGCCCGAGGCGCTTGTTGTCCACGATAGCCCCCTGGTCGATTTCCTGAAGGCGATCATAGGTGGAGTAGGGAAGGACAACCCCGTTTAGCCGGAGCTCTTTCCGGCCATCCGGGTAATGCCATACCTCAATGTACTTGCCAATAGCCCTTCGGCTTAACTCATTGTCTTCAATCAGATAGAGCACTTTGTCATACTGCACCGTCAGGGATTTTGAAACACGGCGCGGTTCCCGCCATGTGAAAAATGCGGTCAGATCATCATCAGTTTCAAGTGGCCGGTGAACATCAAAGTCATGCCGGGGTGCTTTGCCAAAGCGCCGGTTATAAGCGGTCATAAACTCATCAGTAAACCGTGATTTTCAGCGAGCTTTTCCCACGTCAGTGTGGGGCCAAAATCGGCATAGCGTTTACGGATGATATTCAGGGCCTGATCAGTCAATGATGCGGAAAGCAGGCGATTTCCGGTGCGACCACGACTCTGGTTATTCATGCCCAGTGGCCCGGACTGACGATAACGTTTCAGCAGGCGGCTGCAATGGCGCGGCGTGATACCGAGCATTTCGGCTGCCAGACCAGGACGCAGGTTGCGGTCGATGACATCCTGAAGGATCCTGAGTCGGTTTACATCTCTCATTGAGAAAAACTCCGTTCCGTATGCCGTCATGAGTCTCATCCTTTGAAAGCAGTGATCGCTGTGGTGAGACTGTAGCGCGGACATGTCTAATTTGGGTCAGAGACGGACATCTCAATTTAGCTACTACAACATGAGTGCGCATAATGTATATTATGTTAAATGCAATGTCGTACTCAATAACGTCATCTTTGATAGCTGCCTCTTCCCACATCAACACTATGACCGTCATTCCTTTCATGCACGTGAATGCTGCGCTATAAGGCAAAATGTTCGAGGTGATAAATCAAGCATGGCTTTTAACAATCACTTCGCCCACTACAGCCTGTTCTCCTACAGTAAAAGCCAGGGAAATTCATTCAGCCACACCTGCTGCTTGTACTGTCCGGCATATCTTACTGCTGTTGCATTTTCTGACCGAACGCGTCACGGGATGCCAGATGAAATGCTCATTTGATAGCGCGCCGCCTGCAGTGTGTATCAACCGGGCTTGATCAGCCACAGACGTGATTATCAAAAAGATGCCAGCTTCGTTTTCCGCACTCAAATGACGAGTGCCATCGCGACCATAAACAGAACCGCCAGCTGAAGTTGAATGGTGTACTGAAGCCCAACGCAGCCGGCTTCCATGTTGACAGGCTCTGCCTCACCTCCCCCTTCCCTTGTATCTGGTGATTAGCTACCACCAGGGAGCACCTGACTACAACATATCGCAATTCCGTTCATCGCCGAAAAAGCATAAATGCTCTCTCGGGCATTTATGCTTTTATATCGCGGTCAGAAAGATTTGTTATGTTTCATCTATGAATGATACTCGAGCCACTATTCATCCAGCTGAACTGCTTATACTTTTACAGATGAATACAACACACAGTGGATTAGCTTTCACGCTTTGCCATCATCAATGCCAGATCAACGAGACGATTAGAGAATCCCCATTCATTGTCGTACCACGCCAGAATTTTGACCATATTACCGCCAATCACCAGCGTTGATAGACCGTCGATAATCGACGAGCGTGGGTCTCCCTGGTAATCGCTGGAGACGAGCGGTTCATCGCTATAACCCAGGATCCCTTTCAGAGGTCCCGCTGCGGCGGCTTCGCGAAAAGCATTGTTCACCTCTTCGACCGTCACATCTCGCTCAAGCGTGACGGTGAGGTCAACAATGGACACCACTGGCACAGGGACGCGTAGCGAGTATCCCGTTAAACGCCCATCCAGCTCAGGAATAACTTTACCCAGAGCCTTCGCTGCGCCGCTGGAGTAAGGCACAATCGACAATGCGGCGGCGCGAGCCCCGCGCAGATCTTTTTCCGGCTGATCGTGCAGCGCCTGGCTGTTGGTGTAGGCATGGGTGGTGTTCATCAGACCATGCTTAATACCGAAATGCTGGTGCAGGACCTGTGCAGCAGGTGCAAGACCATTGGTGGTGCAGCTTCCGTTGCTGATCACGTAGTGTTTATCCGGGGAGTAAAGGCTCTCATTAACGCCCATCACAATGGTTAAATCATCGTTTTTACCCGGGGCAGAGATAATCACGCGCTTGGCGCCACCGCTGTGGATATGTACAGCAGCCTTTTCACGGTCCGTGAATAATCCTGTAGCCTCAATAACGATGTCGACTTCACACTGACGCCACGGAATACTGGCCGGGTTGCGTTCACTGAATACGGTAATGGGTTTACCATAAACAACAAGCCCCCCTTCACCCGCGGTGACCTCTGCATCCAGCTTACCGAGAAGCGAGTCGTATTTCAGCAGATGCGCCAGCGTTTTGCTGTCCGTCAAATCGTTGATTGCCACAATTTGAATATCCGGATTATTCAGTGCTGCGCGCAGTACATTGCGTCCGATCCGGCCAAAACCGTTAATACCGACCTTTACCATAATTAACTCCTTATCGATTATCGCTGGAGTCAGAGTAGGACGGACGGGTTATGGCGTAAATGACAAAAAAGGATCACTTTACGCCATTTTGCGACAGTGAAATCGTTGACGATATTCACCTGGAGTGAGGTTAAGCTGTTTCTCAAACAAGCGTCGCAGGTTAATACTGCTGCCAAATCCCGTTTGCTCGGCGATACGATCCAGCGTCTCGTGAGTCTGCTCCAAACGCTGCCGCGCGGCGGCCAGGCGGGCTTCCGCGACGTACCGCGCTGGCGAAGCGCCGGTTTCCCGGGTAAAGACGCGGGTGAAATTTCGCGGACTCATGGCGACTTTTTCCGCCAGCTTATCTACGCTGAGGTCGGCGGTGAGGTTTTCGAGCAACCACGCCAGCAGATCGTTAATCGGGCCCTGGGTGGCGGTCTGCTGAAGGTTATAGCGGCTAAACTGCAGCTGGCCTCCCGGGCGACGCAGATACATGACGAAGTCCTGGGCGATATCGCGCGCCAGGCTGAAGCCATAGTCTTCTTCAACCAGCGCCAGCGTAAGATCAAAGCCGGAACTGACCCCGCCAGAGGTCCAGATATGTTCGTCCTGAATATAGAGCGGCCCGCCCTCGACGCGGATCTGCGGGAATTCCGCCTGCATGGTTTCCAGCAGCTTCCAGTGGGTAGTGGCCCGTCTGCCGTCCAGCAGTCCGGTTTGCGCCAGCAGCATCGCACCGCCGCAAATGGAGACTATGCGGCGGGCATGGGGAGCGGCAAGGCGCAACCAGTCAACCACCGCCATCCCTTCCTGCGGGTTTTGACCTCTGCCGGTAATCATGATGGTATCGAGGGGCTCGCGAGGGTCAATCTCATGCAGACGATGGTCGGCCAGCAGATTTAAACCTGACTGACCATGGATAACCTGATGCGGTTGAGTTGTCGCTAGCTTGACCTGGTAGCAGATTTCCCGGGCACCTTCCGGGTGCAGGCGGTTGGCCTGCATCAGAATGTCAGCAATACCGGCGGATTCAAACAGCATGCCGCCATCGGGTACAATAATAAGTATCTTTTTCATGTCCTGAAAAGTAATCTTTTTACAGAATAAGTCAACAAAAGGATGTAAAAACCTGAAGGCTCGGAAAGAGTGGTTTCATACGTGCCTTCAGTTTCAAGGAGATGAACGTTAAACAGGTAGATTTTGCCTCACAGTACAGGCAGCATCACTTTGACAGGACATCACGAAGGTAGAATCTCAATCGTGGCTGCCCTGGCGCGTATCCCTGTCATTGCGGAAACATAGCTGCTGCCGGAGTACTTTTTCAGGTAAGCCTGATCAATTTTACTTTCAAGCTCAGGGTCCGAGGATTTTGCGAACAGTACGTCGAATTCCTGTCCGATAGCCAGTATCTTACCTGCCTGCTGGGACAATGCAGCCTGATACCATTTTGAACGGATACCACTATAGGCTCGGACGAAAAGTCGGTTGTCCACCTTCACTTCCCATATCCATGTCGGCGTACCGGTCGTATTCATATCGGGATGATACGGTGCGATTTTCAGGTCGTCGGCCGCATCTATTCTTGTTAATACTTCAGGGTTCCAGTACATATACCTCTCCTCTTTCATATGCGGTTGCTTTTTTCTGTCGCAGGATTAACTCGATAATATTCGGAAATTAATATCGCATCAGGAATTAGTGCCAGCTTTATCAGTAACAATAGAATACCCAACACCCCATGCTAAGAGAGCAGTATCTGTCGTTTGTCCCACAGACACTGCATCTGAAAACACCGGACGGTGCTATGGCTTATTTATTAAGATTTTTGTTGAAAAATGCAGTGATGTTATCGAACGGGATCTTGTCCATACGATCATATAAATCAACATGGGTAGCATTTTTTACAATCAGCAGCTCTTTTGGCTGATTTGCCGCTTCATAAGCCGTTTTGGAGAAGTAAAGCGAATGCGCCTTTTCACCATGGATGAACAGGATCGGGCGCGGAGAAATTTCCTTAATATAGGTCATGAGCGGGAAATTCATAAAGGCCATCGGCGTTGTCACGGACCATGAATTGCCAGAGTTGACGGCTCGGGGATGATAGCCGCGTTTAGTCATGTAGTAGTCCGCATAGTCCACGAGGAACTGTGCTTCACCGCCCTTCAGTTTATTATAGGCTGGCTGGTATGCCGGTTTGCCGTTTGCTGCATCTTCCCAGCGTTGAAGACTCATCTTCTCCAGCGCCTGCTCGCGTTGCTCCGGTGTTACGCTGTCATTGTAGCCTTTTGACATTACGCGGCTCATATCATACATGGTGCTGGCAACGACCGCTTTTACGCGCTTATCCACGGCAACAGCGTTCAGGGCAATCCCCCCCATGCCGCAGATACCGATGACACCGATACGTTCACGATCCACATAAGGTTGTAGTCCCATAAAATCGACTGCAGCCATAAAGTCTTCGGTATTGATATCGGGTGAAGCAATATTGCGGGGTTCACCACTGCTTTCACCGGTATAAGACGGATCAAATGCCAGCGTCACGAATCCGCGCTCTGCTAAAGTCTGAGCATAGAGACCCGAGGCCTGCTCTTTTACCGCGCCAAAAGGCCCGGAAATAACAAGCGCAGCAAGCTTCTTGTTCCCGCGATCTTTTGGAAGATACACATCTGCGGCCAGCGTAATGCCGTAACGGTTTTTAAAAGTAACTTTTTGATGATCCACTTTTTCGCTCCTTGGGAAAGTTTTATCCCACGTCTGAACCAGACGGCCTGAAGAATCTGCTGTGCCTGGTGCAGGCTGGGCCACCGCAACTTCTGTTGAAATCAGAGCCATCGCCCCGGCAAGGAGTGCGCCATTAAAAAAGCGCGTCGAAGATATTAGCGTCATGATATTAAAACCTTTCATTGGATATTGAGGGACCTATTTCAGACAACATGCATGAGTATTTCAGTTACAACTTTCGGCCGGTAATCACTGGCGATACCAAACGCTTTGACATTGATCTGGACGTTCTCAACGATAGCGGGCAGATCTGCTTCCTTGATGTTCAGCTGTTCAAGACGTGTTGGCGTATCAATTTCTTCAAACCACTTCTCAAGCGCAGCGATGCCGTCGTGGCAGTTAAAAAATGGCTTAAACCTGAACGGGTTAAATTTGCTCGCGGTGAACCCTGATTTCAGGACACTGCCTCATTTCAGAGTTATTATTTTGAATGTCTTTAATATAAGGTGTTATTAAAATACTCTGCATTATTTGCCTGATCCTCTGAACCTAATCTCAAAGCGTGTATTTCAGTTTTCATAGCTGCTAAGTTGATAACCTCAAAAGAGGTCAAAAGTGTGGGGCATTACAGAATGATTCCTGACAAATCGGTTGAAATACTGCTGGGTGAGCTATCGAGGGATATTGCACAGCGCACACCCGGCACCGGCGATTTCCCTACCGCCGTAGAAGGGCTCGAATTGTTTCGCCGAAACGAACCCGCTCCCCCGGTAAGCTGCCTGGTCCCTCCCAGTATCGTTCTGGTGGCCGATGGCGCGAAGATCATGTGGGTTGGGGGTGAACCTTATGAATATAATGCGGAAAAATTCCTGATTACCTCTCTTGACCTGCCGGCCAGTTCGGAAATATTGCAGGCTTCGACATCCCAGCCCTGCGTCGGCGTAGCCTATAAGCTTGACCAGCGCGTGCTAATGGAATTAATTGCCCAGGGAAGCCTGCCGCCGGTCAAAAAACGAGACGCGGGAACGAGTGTCGGGATAGGTACTATTACCGATGCTTTGCTGGAGCCTTTCCGCCGTCTGCTTTCTTTGCTTGACGAACCTGAAGCCATTCCTGTTCTCGGGCCGCTGATCCAAAGAGAGATACACTACCGGCTTTTGATGAGCGATCAGTCCGATCATCTCAGACAGATTGCAGCAGTCGACGGCCATGGCTACCGTATCGGTAAAGCTATCGACTGGTTAAAGACCAATATTGCATCACCTTTACGCGTCGAGGAACTGGCAAGTCGGGTGCAAATGAGCACGCCCTCTTTCCACCACCATTTCAGGCAGCTTGCGGGGATGAGCCCGCTACGGTATCAGAAATGGCTGCGCCTCAATGAAGCCAGGCGACTGATGCTGAATGAACATTACGATGTCACCACAGCAGCCTATGCGGTCGGTTACGAAAGCCTGTCCCATTTCAGCCGGGAATATACGCGGATGTTCGGGGAATCGCCCAAGAGGGATATTACTGAACTGAGAAAGTCAGCGGGTAAGCTTTAATCAATTCTGGACCGCCTGTACCATGCCTGGTCTTCGATATCCCCCCGGCACGTGAGTCTAATACCCAAAACTTTACCCCGCCCTGATGGACGGGATTTTACGACGCGCTGGTTAGTGACAACGTCACAGCAGCGCGCTAAAGATACTCCTCTTCATCCAGAGAGATCACCTGAATGCCAGCATTACGATACGCCTGAACGTCATCAGGCAGACGATCCACCACTACGGTGTCAATGCGATCTGCTGCGGTAAATTGGGCAAGCGAGGTGTTATTCAGCTTGCTATAGTCGCAGACAATAATCACCTGACTGGCGTGTTCCACCATGCCGCGTTTCGTTTCTGCCAGCATGATATCGGCCACGCAGGCGCCGTGTTTCAGCGACAGCGAATTGGTGCCCATAAATGCTTTATCGACGTTCAGCGTGTCGAGTATGGAACGCCCGTTAATTGCCACCACGCAGTGGTATCCCTTCTTGACGATCCCACCCAGCAGAATAGTTTGAATCGAGGCGCTGGCCTCAAGCTCCCGGGCGATTTGGTAATCATTGGTAACCACCGTGACGTTCTGTCTGTCACGAATATTGCGCGCGATATGTAGCGTCGTGGTACCGGTATCCAGCACGATTATATCGCCATCCTCAACCAGCGCCGCCGCGCGCTGGCCGATCCGTTCTTTCGCGCTGAGATTGACAATTTCGCGGGCGTCCGATGCTTGTTCGAAGCTTGCTCGGGTACGAAGAACGGCTCCGCCATGCGTTCGGGTCAGCAACCCCTCCTCTTCCAGCTGGCGGAGATCGGCACGAATGGTAGCGCCAGATACATTAAAGACGTCACACATCTCAGAAACAGCAACTTTGCGTTTTTCCCTGAGAATACCGAGTAACTTCTCCTGTCTTTCTTCTGCAAACATTCTGCCTCTCTCTTTTTTACAGCTCGTTACGCGCGTCGCGGCGCTGGCTTACCTTTGCGTATCAGTCGGGTCCTACGCTGAGCGCATCCAGCCTGTCGTATAAGGCAGCGGATTGCCGGTACAGCGTATCAAAAAGCTCGCAGCAGGCGTGGTAATAATCCCGCAGACGGGGATCCGGTGAGATCAGTTTGTCGAACTGCACCGTTTGCCGCACGCCGCTGGCAAAATCGGCGTACAACCCTACGCCAACCCCGGCGATAATACCGCATCCGGTGACGCCATTCTCCTGATTACGCGTAGATAATATCGGCAGATTGTACGCTGCGGCTTTGATTTCAAGCCACAGCGAGCTGCGCGCGCCGCCGCCGGAAGCGATCATTTGTTGCGGATACTGCCCGCACTTCTGCAGCTGCCGAAGATTGCGCCAGGATGCAAAGGCCACCCCTTCCAGAACTGCGCGGAATAAATGACCGCGACGATGCTTGCGCTGCAGGCCAAAAAACTGTGCCCGCGAGTTCGTGTGTTCGGCCAGACGTTCTCCCGTCAGATAGGGAAGAAACAGCAGCCCTTCTGCCCCCGCCGGCACCGCCGCCGCTTCCTGTAAAAGCTGTGGATGCGTAATCTGGTTATCGGCAAGTGCCAGCCGCGCCCAGCGAACGGCATCGCCGCCGGCGTCGAGGATCGTAAATCCGCCCCAGGCCGCGTTGGCAAGATGAAGATTATTAACCAGCGGATGGTGTAACGGCCGCGGCGACACCACCGTCATCAGCGTCGACGTGCCGGTTGAATCAGACGCCATCCCCGGTTCATACACACCCGAGCCCAGCAGAGAGGCCGCCATATCCGACGTCCCGGCAACCACCGGGATACCCGCCGGCAGGCCCGTCAGGTCGGCTGCGCGCTGCGTCACCTGGCCGATTATGTCGCTGGAAAGTTTAAGCTCCGGGAGCTGATCGACCCGCAGACCAAACGTTTCGCAGGCTTGCGAAGACCAGCTACGGGTTTCGCTGTCCATCAGGAAATAGCACGACGCTTCGCTATAATCGGTCGCCATGGCACCGGTCAGCATGAAATTAATATAGTCCTTCGGCATTAATACTTTGGCGAGCTGCGACCAGCGATCCGGATGATTTTCGCGCCACCAGGCTAACTTGAAAGCGGGCCATGCTGCCGCAGGCGGATTATTCAAATGCGCCAGCCACTTTTCCCGCCCTTCGCGCGCGTTAAAGGCGTCAACTTGCGGCTGGCTGCGCTTATCATTCCACAGCAACGCCCTATCCTCCACCAGCTCGCCACGGTCGTCCAGAAGGACGGTGCCATGCATCTGTCCGCAAGCACCAATAACCGCAATTTGCGCTGCCGTTTCAGGATAGCGGTAAAGCACCTCGCGTATACAGTCGCAGGCGGCCTGCCACCATAAAGACGGGGCCTGTTCTGACCAACCTGCACGCGGCGTGGTTTGCTCATACTCTCTTTGCGCAAAGCCGATCATCGCGCCGTCAATGCGCAAAATTGCGGCGCGGGTACTGCCAGTGCCAACATCAATCGTGAGTATTTTATCTTTCATCACTAACTCCGGTGACGTCTTAAGGCGGGCCACCAGGCCCGCGGTTTCTCAGTTTAATCGGCGTTCAGCTCGGGAAAACGTTCCGGGTGCTGCTCCAGTTCAGCCAGCACCTTGGTTACCGCGCCATGGCTCATGCCAAAGCGGCGCACGCCAAGCTGGTACAGCGCACGCACCGTGGCCAGATCGCGAATGCCCCCGGCGCCTTTGATATCGATTCGGCCTTTAAGCTGGTCGGCGATGATGCTGACTTTTTCCACCGTGGCGCCGGTGGGCGCCCAGCCGGTAGAGGTTTTGACCCACTTCATCCCCACCTCTACGGCAATTTCGCACACGCGACGAATCTGCTCCTCATTAAGATAGTGCGTTTCAAGGATCACTTTGGCCGGTACCGGGGCGGCGGCTTCCACCACGCGGCGCAAATCTTCGCGCACATAGTCATAATCGCCGGAGAGCACTTTGCCGATATTCACGACCATATCCACTTCCCGAGCGCCGTCGGCAATCAGCTGCCGCACTTCCTGAACCTTGGTATCGGTGGTATGCCCACCGCCGGGAAAGCCGACCGGACCGCCAATCATCACCTCTCCCGTACCCTGCTGCGGCAGCAACGTACTGAGAAAGCGCGTCCAGCAAGGCAGTACGTGGACGGAAATAATGTTGTATCTGGCAGCCAGCTCGGCGCAGGCGCGAACATCCGCTTCGGTACTGGTGGCCTGAACTGCGCTCAGATCAACTAAACGTGCAAAACGACGGGTTGTTTCATTCATGGTCTTATCCTGTCCTTTGTTTTTAATTGCTTTCATTTAATGCTGACATTTGGCTTAAATCCATTTAAAAACGCATTAAATGAAAATAACGTGATCAAATTAGCATTTTTTTATTTTCATTTGTTTTTAATTAGCAGCAGAAAATAAGCGTTAACCTTGCAGAGCAGGCGTAATCGGGCATAAATGGGCGCAAAAGCAATCTTGCATTTATTTTTGTTTGTTTTTGTTTATGCCTGAATCACGGGCGAAATAGCGCAAACCGCTGACGGAAGTGAAGCGAAATGCGTGCGCTATCACAGTGTTCGGCTGCGGATAGCTTGCCTTCGTGGGACATTCCCGAGGTCTCAACGCTCTGCGCAAGGGAAAGGTAATCTGATTATGTACTTCAGGAGAGAGCTATGTTGCCGCTGGAACGTCATCGTTTGATTGTTGAACTGCTGGGCCAACACGGCGTCATGCGGGTGAATGAGATTGCGCAAGCGACTCGGGTCTCCAGGGAAACGATTCGCCGCGATCTGAGCGAGCTGGAACGCAAAGGGATCTTAACCCGAAGCCACGGTGGAGCGCTGGCGGCGGAAAATCCGCTGCCGGCGACCCGGGCGGCGGCGTCCGCCCTGCCAGTTGAAGATAGCCAGGGAAGCTTTCAGCACAGAACGCTGCTGCACAGCGAAGGCAAAATGCGCGTGGCCCGTAAAGCACTGCAGTTTCTCCAACCGGGACAGACCATTGTCCTGGACGGGAGTAGCACCAGCTGGTTTTTGGCCCGGCAGATGCCGGAGATGGCGTTGACGGTGATTACGCCCTCCATTCGCATCTTACAAACTCTGATGAGCCGACGCTCGTTGCATCTCGTCGGGCTGGGGGGCGATTTCTCCCCGACCGAAGAGTCGTTCTTCGGGGAAACCGCCTCACGAACGCTACGCGAATATGCCATTGATACGCTCTTTTTCTCCTGCCAGGGGCTGGAGCGCGATAGCGGCTTGTATGCGGGTACGCAAGCCCACGCCGCCCTGCTGAAACAGATGCTGCTGGCCGCGCGTCAGACTGTGGCTTTGGTCGACGGCAGCAAGCTGGGGCGAACAGGCGTCGCGCGTATCGGCGGACTGGGCGAGCTGGACTGTCTGGTGACTGAAAGGTTTGTCGATCCGCTGCTGGAAAAAGAGATGACCTGGCATAACGTCAGCCTGCAAATCGCCTGAGTACGCCGTCATGACGTGACGGTTAATACGCGCAATGTCGAAACGCTGCTTACCGCGGCAGGGCCAGACTTTGCCTGAATTCAGCCACCACCGGAATAAATGAGGCCTTATGCGTTATTACCTTTCTCCCTCGCTGATGTGTATGGACATGATGAAGCTGACGGAACAGCTGCGCTTTCTAAACAGCAAAGCCGACAGGCTGCATGTCGACATCATGGACGGCCACTATGTCAAAAATCTGGCGTTGTCGGCCAGCTTTGTGGCGCAGATCCGTCCCTACACCTCGCTTCCTATCGATGTCCATCTGATGGTCGAAGCGCCCGCTTCGTTTATACCGGCGCTGTTAGACGCCGGCGCAGACGCCTTCTCACTGCATCCGGAGACCATCTGCCGCGAAGCGTTCCGGGTTATCAATATGCTTCGTCAGGCGGGGAAAGAGGTGGGAATGGTGCTCAATCCCGCCACACCGGTTGAGAGCATCCAGCACTATCTGCATCTGCTCGATAAGGTGACGGTGATGACCGTCGACCCAGGCTATGCCGGTCAGCCGTTTATTCCTGAAATGCTCGCCAAAATTACGCAGCTTCATCAGCTCAAAGAGACCGGCAGCCTCCGCTTCTTGCTGGAAGTCGATGGCTCCTGTAACCGCAACACCTACCGCGCGCTGCTGGGCGCCGGCGCACAGATATTGGTGATGGGCAGCAGCGGTTTATTCCGCGCTGATATGCCGCTCGAGCTGGCCTGGGAAACCATGTCCCGCGAACTGTCCGCCGCGCTGCACTCCCCCGAGCTGGTATAGAGGAGCGAATGATGTCAGGAAAAGTCTGTGTTTTTGGTTCATTCAATTTCGACATGGTCGCCAGGGTGGATCACTTTCCGGTACCAGGTGAGTCGTTAGTGGCCTGCGGAAGTATGACCAGCGCCGGAGGTAAAGGGGCGAACCAGGCCACCGCCGCGCTAAAAGCGGGAGCAAATGTCCACTATATCGGCAAGATTGGCAATGACACCTTCGGCCATTTTGCCCGCCGTCATCTGAAAGGCGTGGGCTTCAATGCTGTGACGCTGCTGGTCGCCGAAGAGATCCCCACCGGCAATGCGCTGATTTATGTCGCCGGTAACGATGCCGAAAACATGATTGCCGTCGATCCCGGCGCGAATATGACGGTGACCGATGATGAAATCGCCGGCTGCATTCCCGCTATCGGCTGCGCGGATGTGGTTCTGGTTCAGCTGGAGAACAATCTTTCTGCTATTGAACAGGTCATAGACGCCGGCAAACAAGCCGGGGCCCTGGTAATACTCAATCCCGCGCCCTGGCAGCCCGTTGAGCACGCCCTTCTACGCAAAGTGGATTTACTTACACCGAACGCCACGGAGGCCGGGTTAATGACCGGACGCCGGGTTGACAGTCTGACGGCCGCGGCTGAGGCCGCCGACGTGTTACATGCTCAGGGCGCGCGCAACGTCATTATCACTCTCGGCGCCAGCGGCGCCCTGCTGAGCGAGCATGGGGTGAAATCCCCTATTCCCTGCTTTCCTTCTCACCCCCGAGACACTACCGGTGCGGGCGATGCCTTCAACGGCGCGCTGGCGGCGCGGCTGGCCTGCGGGGAACCGCTACAGGCCGCAGCCCGATTCGCGGCGGCCTATGCCGCCGTCAGTGTCGAAAAGCAAGGCGCCTCATCTTTACCTGAGTACCTGGAGGCACAGGAACGGCTTCTCCGTGCCGCCGCTGATTATGAAATGGCATAAACCCTACTGTATAAAAAACATTAAGAGGATAGCTCAATGAGTACGCTAATCACGGATAAGGTCGATAACGCAGCGGTCCAAAAAGAAAAACTGGACACCAGTGCGTATTTACCCCATACCCCCTGGCTGCAATTTTTACTGGTCTGTTGCCTGTTTGCGCTATGGGGGATGGCGGGCAACCTGAATGATATTTTGATCGCCCAGTTTAAAAAGGGCTTCGATTTAACGGATACCCAGACAGCGCTGGTGCAGTCGATTTTTTTCCTCGGCTACTTTTTTGTCGCCCTGCCCGCGGCGGCGCTGATTAAGCGTTTTTCCTATAAAGCGGCGATTATTATTGGGCTGTGCCTGTACGCCCTCGGCTGCTTCCTGTTCGTTCCGGCCGCACAGATCATGACCTACGGCGCATTCCTCGCCTGCCTCGGAGTGATCGCCTGCGGACTCTCTTTTCTGGAAACGTCGGCAAACACCTACTCCAGCCTGCTGGGTCCGATTCAATCCTCCACCCAGCGTATTAACTTTTCGCAGATCTTCAACTCGCTGGGCGTGATCTCCGGCGTATTAATTGGCCAGCTGATGGTCTTTGGCGAAAACGATCCGAGTCATGAACAACTGCTGGCGATGCCCGCCGCCGCTGCAGACGTTGCACGCCATCAGATGGTTGGTCAGGTGGTCGGGCCCTATCTGATTATCGGCTCCGTACTGGTGGTGCTGGCGCTGGTGTTCGTGTTTATTAAATTCCCGTCGTGCAAGGGCGCGCCCGCTCAACAACAGCAACTCCCGACGGAAAGCATGGGGCCAACGCTGAAACGCCTGTTTGCTATCCCGCGCTTTCGCCTCGGGATCCTGTCGCAGTTTTTGTACGTCGGCGCCCAGGTTGGCGTATGGAGCTTCACGATTCGCTTTGTGCAGCTCGTGCAGCAAGGCACCAGCGAGCACTCCGCGACTTACTGGCTGCTGGCTTCTCTGGTGATTTACGCCGTGGGAAAAACCGTGGCCACCTGGTTGATGAACCGTCTGAATCCGGCGATGCTGCTCGGAACGTTTGCCCTGGCCGCCACCGCCCTGTTACTGATTGCCGTTTTCAGCGGTTCAATGCTGGCGGTCTATGCGCTCATTCTGGTCAGCTTCTGTATGGCGCCATGCTGGCCGACGAACTTTGGTCTGGTGATCAAAGGGATGGGGAAAGATACCCAGACCGCAGGCTCGATCGTGGTGATGTCGATTATCGGCGGGGCCGTAATTCCTCTGGTGATGGGCATTATCTCGGATATGAACGGCGGCAATATGCAAATCGCCTTTATCGCTCCGCTCCTGTGCTTTGTGTATGTCGCTTTCTACGGCTTCTGGTGCGTGCGTAAGGGGGTATAACATGCGCGAACTTATCAACACGATTGCTCATATTGGCTATCAGGTCAGTGACTTAACGCGTTCGCTTGCCTTCTATGAACCGCTGGGCTTTCAGCGCCAGCAGCGGTTTAGCAAGCCATCGCCACAGGGCACTATTGAAGTTGCGTTCCTGGAAATGGCGGGCGCCGTCCTCGAGCTGTATCAGCTTCCCGCTGGAACGCCCTTTGACGCCCCTCGCTGCGGTATCGATCATCTGGCGCTGGAAGTCAGCGACCTGGATGCGGTGCAGCAGCGGCTGGCGGCGCTCGGTTATCCGCTCGATGAAGGGCCGATAGAAGAAGACAACGTGCGCTTCCTGCTTATTCGCGGCCCCGATGGCGAACGGCTCGAGTTCGATGCCTGTAAACGCTAAGCGGCAGGGCTGACCCCTTCACTCTTTTAGGCCCGGTTAATACGGGTCTAAAAGATAGCGTCCTCTGGCATTATTCACGTCGGTTTGATTCGCGGATATCTCTCCCCCACCCGGTCTCTCCTGCCCATTGTGCAATGTTACAAAATTGCTTCTGTTTTGTTGATTTTCTATTGTGAGCCATTCGGCAATTTCCTCTCCTGAATTTCCCCAGACTACTCCTACTCAATACGCGATATCAGGAGAGACACATGAACAGCACCTCCGCCGACTTCCAGAATCTGTACCAGGCCCTGAGCCGCAGCGCCGCCCGCAGCCCGGATGCCCTGGCGCTGGCGTTTGAGGATCGGCGCTATCTGTACCGCGATTTTCATCTGCGGGTACAGCGAGCGATGGCGCAGCTTGATCGCGGCTGGTCGCTGCGCAAAGGCGACCGTATTCTGCTGGCCTGGGGCAATCACCCCGCTTTTTGCGAAGTCCTTTTTGCCGCGCTGGGTTTGGGCATCGAAGTGGTGCCTTTCAGCACCAAGCTTAAGCAGGCCGAAAGCGAGGCGCTGGTAGGCCATATCGCTCCCCGGGTTGTCCTGTTCGATGCGACCGTACAGGACTGGCTGAAAAACACCCCTGACGCGCGTGCGGTTTCACTCAGCGAATGGCAGGCGCTCTGCCTTCCCGAACCGCTGACCCGCCCGCCGGTCCCGGTTAACCGCGACGATACGGCGGTGATGATGTTCACCTCCGGCACCACCGGAGAGCCTAAAGGGGCGATTATCACCCACAATAACCTGCTCTGCGCGATTGACGCCTATACGCAAAAACTGAATCTCACCGCCGCGGATAGCACCATTCTGGCGGTTCCTATCTATCACATCACCGGCCTGTCGGCGCTGCTGGCGCTGTTTATTAGCCTCGGCGCGAGCATCTGGCTGCAGCATCGGTTCAATGCCCCGCAGGTGATCACCACCCTGCGCGAGCAGAACATTACCTTTCTGCACGGCTCGCCCACCATTTTTATCCTTCTTTGCCAGGCTGCGCGTGAGCAGAGCGTCAACCATCCCAGCGATTTTCCGGCATTGCGCACGATTGCCTGCGGCGCTGGCCACCTGAGCGATGGACTGATCAAGGAGTTAAAAACCCTGTTCCCGCATACCGCGATTCAGCCAATCTACGGCCTCACCGAAACGACCTCGCCTGCGACGATTTTTCCGGGCGACGTCTGGGGCAGCGATAAATGCGGCAGTTCAGGTCAGGCGATCCCGGGTCTCGCCATTACCATCCGCAACGATCGCCAGCAGCCCCTCCCCGCCGGACAAATCGGCCATATCTGGCTAAAAGGCGATGTGGTGATCCGCGAATACTGGCAGCACAGCGAGCGACGCCCGAGCTGCGATGCGCAGGGCTGGTTTTGTACCGGCGATCTGGGCTATCTCGACGACGAAGGCTGGCTGTACATCAAAGACCGCAGCAAGGACATGATCAATCGCGGCGGCGAGAAAATTTACTCACTGGAGCTGGAAAACATTCTCTCTACCTATCGGGGAGTACGGGAAGTTGCCGTCATCCCGACCCCCAGCCCGGTCTACGGCGAAGAGCCCGTGGCGTTTATCGTGCCGGATGGCCAGCATCACCTGACCAGCGAAGAGATCCTTGACTGGCTGAAGGTCAAAATCGCCCGTTTTAAGCTACCGGCGCGCATTATTTTCACCCGTGCTTTACCGCGTACCCACAACGGCAAAGTGAGCAAACAGCAGCTCAAAACGCGTCTCGCAGAATCCATCATCACGCTATCAACGGAGGATAAAAAGTGAGCAGCAAATTTATCGACGCCCATGAGGCGGCGCGGTGGGTCGCCAGCGGCGACACCGTCTGCACCGTCGGGATGACGCTTATCGGCGCGGCGGAGTCCATTTTAAGCGCCATCGAAGCGCGCTTTCTGACCGCGGGCGAACCGCGTGACCTGACGCTACTGCATGCCGCAGGGCAAAGCGATCGCCAGCGCGGTATCCAGCACTTTGCCCATCCGGGTATGGTGACCCGCCTTATCGGTTCGCACTGGGGCCTGGCGCCGCGCTGGATGGCGATGATCAACAACAACGAAGTGGAAGCCTGGTGCCTGCCGCAGGGGCAGATCGTTCATCTCTATAGCGCGATGGCCGCCGGACTGCCGGGGCGGCTTTCTCCCGTCGGTCTCGGTACCTTTGTCGATCCGCGCATAGAGGGCGGAAGGATGAACGCCCGCACCCGCGAACGACCCAATCTGATCGAGCACGTCACGTTTCGCGGCGACGAATATCTGTTTTATCCGGCTCTTCCTCTGGACGTGGTCATTGTGCGCGGCACCCATGCTGATGAAGACGGCAACCTCACGACCGATGAAGAGGTGATGAAGCTGGAAGTCCTGCACGCCGTTCTCGCCGCCAGACGCTACGGGGCGAAGGTGCTGGCGCAGGTGAAATATCGCGTAGCGAAAGGCTCGCTGCATCCGAAAAGCATCACCGTTCCCGGCAACCTGATCGACGCCATCGTGGTATGCGAAGAGCCGCAGACGGATCACCGCCAGACTTCAAGCTGGGCCTTCGACCCAGCGCTGTGCGGCGATATCCAGCTGCCCGCCGCGCAGAATGCGCCGCTGCCGCTGGACCTGCGCAAGCTTATCGGGCGGATTGCCTGCCGCTATCTGACCCCCGGCTGCGTCATCAATCTCGGCACCGGTATTCCCAATGACGTGATTGGCGCCATCATTCACGAGGAACAGCTCGGGGAGCAGGTCACCATCACCGTCGAGTCAGGGATCTACGGCGGGCAGCAGGCGGGTGGCGTGGATTTCGGTATCGGCCGTAATCTGAGCGCGATGATTAGCCACCAGGATCAAATGCTCTACTACAACGGCGCAGGGGTCGACATCACCTTTATGGGCGCCGGCGAGATTGACCCGCACGGGCACGTCAATGCCACACGGCTCGGCGCATCCTGCCCCGGCGCGGGCGGTTTTATCGATATCACCCAGAATGCCCGCCACGTCGTGTTCTGCTCCTCTTTTACCGCCAAAGGGCTGGAGATCGCCTGTGAACACGGGGCGCTGCATATCCGCCGCGAAGGCGAAGTGCGTAAATTCGTCGCCGGGGTAAACCAGATTTCTTACAACGGCGAACTGGCCCGCGCCAAAGGACAAACCATGCATTACGTCACCGAACGGGCGGTTTTCGAACTGCGCCCGGAAGGACCGGTGCTGACGGAAATCGCCCCCGGTATCGATCTTGAGCGCGACATCCTGGCGCATATGGATTTTCATCCGGCGATCGCCGCGGATCTTCAGGTTATGGACAGCCGATTGTTCGCCCCGCCGCCCTGCGGTCTCGCGGAACATCTGTCCCGGAATTCATCCTCTGACTCATAAGGAACGTTGCTATGAAACTTGCCAGTAAAACCGCCATTGTCACCGGCGCCGCACGCGGTATCGGCTTTGGCATTGCCCAGGTGCTTGCGCGGGAAGGCGCGCGAGTGATTATCGCCGATCGTGATGCACACGGCGAAGCCGCCGCCGCTTCCCTGCGCGAATCGGGCGCACAGGCGCTGTTTATCAGCTGCAATATCGCTGAAAAAACGCAGGTCGAAGCCCTGTTTTCCCAGGCCGAAGAGGCGTTTGGCCCGGTAGACATTCTGGTGAATAACGCCGGAATCAACCGCGACGCCATGCTGCACAAATTAACGGAAGCGGACTGGGACACGGTTATCGACATTAACCTGAAAGGCACTTTCCTCTGTATGCAGCAGGCCGCTATCCGCATGCGCGAGCGCGGCGCGGGCCGCATTATCAATATCGCTTCCGCCAGCTGGCTTGGCAACGTCGGGCAAACCAACTATTCGGCGTCAAAAGCCGGCGTGGTGGGAATGACCAAAACCGCCTGCCGCGAACTGGCGAAAAAAGGTGTCACGGTGAATGCCATCTGCCCGGGCTTTATCGACACCGACATGACGCGCGGCGTACCGGAAAACGTCTGGCAAATCATGATCAGCAAAATTCCCGCGGGTTACGCCGGCGAGGCGAAAGACGTCGGCGAGTGTGTGGCGTTTCTGGCGTCCGATGGCGCGCGCTATATCAATGGTGAAGTGATTAACGTCGGCGGCGGCATGGTGCTGTAAGGAGAAAAACAATGACCCAGGCTAATGATATTGTGATTGTCAGCGGCGTCCGTACCGCTATTGGCACGTTTAACGGCAGTCTTAAACATACCCATCAGCATGACCTTGGGGCCGCCGTCATTCGCGAAGCGATCGCCCGCGCCGGGATTGCGCCGCAGGATATCGACGAAACGATCGTCGGCAACGTCGGGCAAATCGCCGAAAGCGGTTTTATCGCCCGCATCTGCCAACTGCGCGCGGGGATCCCGCAGGAGAGCACCGCCTATTCCGTTAACCGCCAGTGTGGTTCCGGACTTCAGGCCCTGGCGGACGGCATGATGCAGCTGCAAAGCGGCCAGGCCGAGGTGGTCGTCGCCTGCGGCACTGAAAATATGACCCAGCTGCCCTACTACCTGCGTAAAGCGCGCGATGGCTATCGCATGGGCCACGGCGAGCTGGAAGATGGCCTGATCTCCATTCTCACCTGGCCGGAAGGCCCTTATCACAACGGCATCACCGCGGAAAACGTCGCGCAACGCTTCGGTATTACCCGCGAAGCGATGGACGATTTCGCCTGGTCGAGCCAGCAGAAGGCGCTGAAGGCGATCGCGGAGGGTCGCTTTCGCGAGCAGATCCTGGCCCTTGAGGTGCCGGACGGCAAAAAAGCGACCCGCCTGTTTGCGACCGATGAACACCCGCGCGACACCCCGCGTGAAAAGCTCGCCACGCTGCGTCCGGCGTTTAAAGCCGACGGCGTGGTGACGGCGGCCAACTCATCGGGCATTAACGACGGCGCGGCGGCGCTGGTGATGATGACCCGCCAGCAGGCGGAAAAACGCGGCTTAACCCCGCGCATGCGCATTCGCGGCTGGGCGGTCGCCGGCTGCGGAGCGGAGATTATGGGGTTTGGTCCCTCTCCCGCTACCCGACGCCTGATGGACCGTCTCAATATAGATGTGCAGTCCATTGATTTAATTGAACTCAACGAGGCCTTCGCCGCTCAGGCGCTGGCGGTGATGAACGATCTGCGTCTCGACCCGGCCCGCGTTAACGTCAACGGCGGCGCGATCGCCCTCGGCCACCCGGTAGGCGCCAGCGGTGCGATTCTGCCGGTCAAACTGATGTATGAAATGGCGCGCAGCGGCGCACGCACTGGTCTGGTCACCATGTGCATCGGCGGCGGCCAGGGGATTTCTATGCTGTTCGAGCGCGAAGGCGCTTAGCAAAAGACGGCCCGAAGTGGGGCTTCGGGCCGGGCGTCGTTCGGGTCAGCACCCGGCGACAACCTGTGAGCTGACGAACGGGATCGTCTCGATCCCGGCAAGGCTTCTGACCACGAATACGGGGAAATAATAACCATGTCCGCAATAAATGAAAAGGCGGTAAACGGGACGCAGCTGCAACGCACCCATAAAAAAATCTACCGCCATTTGATGCCGCTGCTTATCGTGGCGTACATCATCAGCTTTATTGATCGTACCAATATTGGCATGGCGAAAGCGACCATGTCGGTGGATATCGGCCTTTCCGCAACCGCATTCGGCCTCGGGGCCGGGTTGTTTTTTCTCACCTACGCAGTGCTGGAGATCCCCAGTAACCTGTTTCTCACCCGGATTGGCGCACGGCGCTGGATAGCTCGCATCATGATTACCTGGGGCATCCTCTCCTGCGGTATGGCGTTTGTCACCGGGCCTACATCCTTTTACGTGATGCGCCTTCTGCTCGGCGCCGCCGAAGCGGGACTCTATCCGGGCATTATTTACTACCTCACCCTCTGGTTTGGCCGCGAAGAGCGCGCAAAAGCCACCGGCCTGTTCCTGCTGGGGGTCTGTCTGGCCAATATTATCGGCGCGCCGCTGGGCGGATTGTTATTAAGCCTTGATGGCATGTCCGGCTGGCACGGCTGGCAGTGGATGTTCTTTATCGAAGGGCTGCCTGCGATAGCGCTGGCGTTCGTCGTCTGGCGCAGACTGCCGGATAAACCAGCCGACGCCCGCTGGCTGGACAGCGACGATGTGCAAGCCATTAACGCGGTACTGGCGAAAGAAGCCGAGGAAACGCGCCATACGCCGAGCCGTTTCTCCCTGAAAAACGCGCTGTCCACCCGAGTCTTTTTGTTGCTGGTGCTGATTTACTTTACCCATCAGTTTTCGGTTTACGGCCTGAGTTATTTCCTGCCGGGGATCATCGGTAGCTGGGGCCAGCTTACTCCGCTGCAGGTTGGTCTGCTGACCGCCATCCCGTGGATTGCCGCCGCCGCGGGTGGGATCCTGCTGCCGCGATTCGCCCGCACGGAACAGCGTTCCCGCAGCATGCTGATGGCCGGATATCTGGTCATGGCGACCGGCATGGCGATTGGCGCCATTGCCGGCCACGGTGTGGCGCTGCTTGGCTTCTCGCTGGCCGCTTTCATGTTCTTCGCTATGCAATCCATCATCTTTAACTGGCTCCCGTCCATCATGAGCGGGCATATGCTGGCGGGCAGCTTCGGCCTGCTCAACTGCCTCGGGCTGTGCGGGGGCTTTCTCGGGCCGTTTATTCTCGGCGCGTTTGAGGACCGCACCGGTGCGGCAACGTCCGGCTTATGGTTCGCTGTCGCGCTACTGATTATCGGCGCGCTGGTGTCCCTGTTTCTCAAAAGTTCCTCATCCCCAGGCTCCGTATCGGCGAAACAGGCCCACGGCGAAAAAGTGTAATCAGGAGGCCATTATGCGCATTGAAGTGTTACTGGATTTAAAAACCCGACTCGGCGAAAGCCCGGTCTGGGATGTCGAACAGCAGCGTCTTTGGTGGGTGGACAGCCTCGACGGGCGCCTGTTCGCCTGCAACGCGCAGGGCGGCGCGATCAAGAGCTGGGACGTGCGACAGGAAATTGGCTCTTTCGCCCTGCGCCAGAGCGGCGAAGGCGCGGTGGTGGCGCTGCAGAATGGCGTTCATCTGCTCGACTTCGCCAGCGGCGAGCTGACGCTGTTGCACCATCCGGAAGCGGACCGACCCTTTAACCGGCTCAACGACGGCAAAGTCGATCGTCAGGGACGCTTTCTGTTCGGGTCAATGGATATGCGCGAAGAGGAACCGAGCGGCGCGCTATATCGCCTGGACGCCGATCTGTCACTGCACGTGCTGAAGAAAGGCATTATCGTCTCTAACGCCCCCTGCTGGAGCCCCTCCGGCGAGACCTTCTATTTTGCCGATACCTGGACGGGCGAAATCTGCGCCTGGGACTACAACACCGCGACCGGCGATCTTTCCGGCGAACGGGTCTTTTGCCATGTCGATCGCAGCGAAGGCGGCGCGGCGGACGGCGCCACCGTGGACAGCGAAGGCTATCTGTGGAACGCACTGGTCTACGCGGGCAAGCTGGTGCGCTATACCCCGGAGGGCAAGGTCGATCGCATCATTGAGATGCCGGTGAAAAAAGTGACCAGCGTGATGTTCGGCGGCGAAAACCTTGATGTGCTGTACGTCACCTCCATGGCGCAGCCGCCCCTGCCGCGCTTCCCGGAAGATAATCAGCTGCGCGGCAGCCTGTTCGCCATTTACGACCTGGGCGTGACCGGCGTAGCGGAACGGCGCTTCGCCGGCTAAACGAATCACCGGCTCGCCGCGATAACAATAATACCCGGCGAACTGACTCTGACCCTGACACCAGGCGGCGCGCATCATGCTGTCGCGACGCCGCGGAGTAAACACGACTATGACAACAATCAATCACACACCTGCCGGCGAACAACGTGGCAAAAAGCGGCTGATACATCGCTTCTCCTGGGTTTCGCTACTGGTTTGCTGGCTAATCTGGGTGCTTAACGCCTACGATCGCGAGATGATCCTGCGCCTTGGCCCGGTCATCTCTAAGGAGTTCTCGCTCTCGCCGGAACAGTGGGGCAATATCGTCGCCCTGATCATGGTAGCCCTTGCGGTGCTGGATATTCCCGGCTCCATCTGGAGCGATCGCTACGGGTCTGGCTGGAAACGAGCGCGCTTTCAGGTACCGCTGGTGCTGGGCTATACCGCGCTGTCTTTTATTTCCGGGATTAAAGCGATCAGCCACGGGCTGACGGCCTTTGTGCTGCTGCGCGTGGGCGTCAACCTTGGGGCCGGCTGGGGCGAACCCGTCGGCGTCAGCAACACCGCGGAGTGGTGGCCGAAAGAGAAGCGCGGTTTTGCGCTGGGGGTGCATCATACCGGCTATCCGATTGGCGCGCTGCTGAGCGGCGTGGTGGCAAGCCTGGTGCTTGCCACGTTTGGCGAAGGCAGCTGGCGCTACTGCTTCCTGCTGGCGCTGCTCGTCGCCATCCCGCTAATGATCTTCTGGGCAAAATATTCTACCGCCGACCGCATCAACACGCTTTATCAGCATATCGACAGCCAGGGGTTGACGCGCCCGGCGACGCAGGAAAGCAGCCATGTCGCCAAAGGCGAAGGGATGAAGACCTTTTTACGCACCCTGCGCAACCGCAATATTTCGCTGACGGCGGGCAATACCCTGCTGACGCAAATCGTCTATATGGGCATTAACGTTGTACTGCCCCCGTATCTTTATCACGTCTCCGGCCTGTCGCTGGCGGCGTCCGCCGGGCTGAGTATTATCTTCACGCTTACCGGTACCCTGGGTCAGGTAATCTGGCCCTGGCTGTCGGATAGCTTTGGCCGTAAACGAACCCTGATCGTCTGCGGTCTGTGGATGAGTATCGGCATTGCGCTGTTCTATTTCGCCACCAATATGCCGCGCCTTATCGCCATTCAGCTATTTTTTGGCCTGGTGGCCAACGCCGTGTGGCCTATCTACTACGCCATGGCGTCGGACTCCGCCGAAGAACGCGCCACCTCTACCGCTAACGGAATTATCACCACGGCGATGTTTATCGGCGGCGGCATTTCGCCATTGCTTATGGGCTGGCTCATTCAGTTTGGCGGCGGCTGGGAAAATCCAGCGGGTTATATCTACGCCTTCTTTACCATGGCGGGATGTGCGCTGCTGGGGATGTTATTACAGCTCATGACCACCGATAAAACGCCGCGCAAAGCGCATTAACGCAGGAGAACGTATGAAGATTGTTATCGCGCTGGATTCGTTTAAAGGTAGCTGTAGCGCGCAGGCCGCTTGCGCAGCGGTAGCCCAGGGATTGCGCCGGGTTGACCAGACGCTGGAGCTGGTCGAAATGCCCGTGTCCGACGGCGGAGAGGGACTGCTGTCGACTCTGGCGGATAGTCCGTTGCTTAAGGGGGCGGTGTGGCAACAGCAGCGCTGTACCTCGCCTTATGGCCTCTCCCTGCAGGCGGATTTCCTGATCCTGCCCGGCGAGCGGGCCATTATCGAGATGGCGCAAAGCTGTGGGCTCGAACTCACGCCGCCAGCGCAGCGGGATGTGCGTCAGGCCAGCAGCTACGGGCTGGGCGAACAGATAAAGGCGGCGCTGGACGCCGGGTGTCGGCATTTGATTATCGGCCTGGGCGGCAGCGCGACCAACGATGGCGGCATCGGTTTTGCCCAGGCGCTCGGCGCGCGCTTCTGGCGTAAGGACGGCACCCTGCTGCCGGCTCCCGCGGCAGGTCAGGACCTGGCGCATATTCAGCGCATCGATTTGAGCGGTCTGGACCCGCGTCTACAGCAAAGCGAAATACAGGCCTCCTGCGATGTCACTAACCCTCTGCTTGGCGAGCATGGCGCCACCTGGGTGTATGGGGCGCAGAAAGGCGCGGACGAGGCGGCGCTCAGCGAGCTGGAGGCGGGAATGGCGCATTATAGCCAGCTGCTTACGCAAACCCTCGGATTCGACGTCAGCGAGCGGCCCGGCGCCGGGGCCGCGGGCGGTATGGGGGCTGCGCTTATCGCCTATACCGGCGCCACGCTGCGTCCGGGCATTGACCTGGTGCTGGAGCTGCTTAACGCCGACGACCATCTTCGCGATGCCGCGCTGACGATCGTGGGTGAAGGCTGGCTCGATCGGCAGAGCGCCTTTGGTAAGGCCCCGGTGGGCGTGGCAGGCAAAGCCGCACGCCATGGCGTGCCGGTTGTGGCCCTTTGCGGCGGGCGTGATGAGAGCAGCCGGCAATTATATCAACACCATATTGACGCAATGTGGTCTATTTGCCAGCGCCCTATGGCGCTGGCAGAGTCGATGAACACATGCGAACCGCTCCTCGCCGACGCCGCGGAGAATGTTCTACGAACCTTTCTGAGCGGGTGGCGCGGAGAGGCACATAAGCGGATAACTGTATGATTATTACAACAGCGCTGGCTAATGAAATTGTCGCCCGGGCAATGGCGATAATTCATCATAACGTGAATGTGATTGACCATCATGGACAGATCATTGCCTCAGGTGAACGGCATCGTATCGGCGAACAGCATGAAGTCGCCCGGGAGGTAATACGCACCGGGAAACGCATTTGTATTAACAACGCCGCGGAAGCCGCGCGTTTTCACAACGTGCATCCTGGTATTAATCATCCCATTATCTATGACGATCGCGTGGTGATGGTGGTAGGCATCAGCGGCGATCCCGCGGCGATAAGCCGCTATGCTGAACTGGCGGTGCTCACCGCCGAACTGCTGGTCCGCCAGGCCATAGAGATGCGGGAAACCAACTGGCGGCAACGTCTGCGTGACACCTTGTTTTGTCAGTATCTGGAACAAGGGGCTACGCCCGCCGGGCAAGAAGCGCTTCATCGCCTGCTGGAACTTGGTTTCGATTTTGATACACCGCGGGTTCCGATCGTAGTGACCGTGCAGGTCGAACAGCATCAGTTAAGCGACATACTGAGTACGCTGTTGCGGGAATTCTCGCAGCTCTCCGGCGTAAGTGACGTTATTTTGCTGGGCAGCCATGAAATATTGATCCTCAACGCGCTAAGCGAAGCCCAGGAAACCCTGCTGCGGGGCATTGAGTTTGTACTGAGTAATCAGATAAGCCATTACTATATCGGAATTGGCGTGCAGGCGGACAGCGCCCCGGACATTCGCGAGGCCATTCGGTTCGCCCGCTCGGTGATCGAAGTGGGTAGCAAAGTGCAGCCGCAGCGGCAGATCTACTACTTTCGCGAAATGGCAATGCTCTGCCTTTTCAGGGTGCTGGAAGACAGCTATATGGTCAATTTTTTTATCAATAACGTACGCCAGCTGCTTGAGCATGATTCCGGAGAAGTGCTGCTGGATACCCTGAGCAGCTTTATTGCCAATAATGCCGAACCGGGCAAAACGTCGCTGCTGTTGGGGATTCATCGTAATACGCTCACCTATCGGCTGCAGCAAATTAAAAAGCATATACAGCTCGATCCGATGGTCTTCACCGACCTGACGCAGCTGGCGGTGTCGGTACACTGTTATCGCCGGCTGAATCCGCGCCAGAGCGAATGGATTGATAGCTTAAGCTAACGTACGATAGATTCGAATTGATGCCCCATCCGCCAGGATAAGTGGCCACCATGGCCACTTCTTTCCTGGCGTGGGTAGGAAACTACGCTTTTGACGACGGCGACAGCCACTGATATACCGCAGACAAATCCTCTCCGGCATATCCCGCGTCCGCCGCCTGCTGCCACAGTTCGGCGATGTTTTCCAGCCCCGGCATGGTGTGCGGCTCGGCCAGGGAAAGCGCCAGCCGGGCATCTTTCAGGGCATGCGCCAGCTGCATCTGCGGGGTAAACTGCTCGCTGGCGATGGCGTCCAGTTTCACTTTGACATAGGGCGCCGCCAGCGGGCCGCCTTCCAGGGCGCTCCACAGCTGGTCGGGGGTGAAGCCCAGCGTCTTCGCCAGCTGGGCGCTTTCCGCGATGCCCTGCATCATCGAAATCAGCCAGGCATTGAGGACCAGCTTCATTTTCTGGCTGTTGCCCGCCTCGCCAAACCACTGCGTCCCGCGGGAGATAGCCGCAAACACCGGTTCGGCAGCGGCGCCCTTTTCCCTATCGCCGCTGGCGAGCACCAGGATCTGTGCCTTCTCCGCGGGGGCTTTGGTCCCCGACACCGGGGCATCAATATAGGTCATCGCTGGCTGAAGTTCCCGCAACAACGCGATGGCCTGCCGGGTCTCCGGCAGGCCAATGGTGCCCATCTGGCAATAGATCGCCTGCGGCTGACAGGCGGGCGCGATTTGCGCCAGTACCTCGAGGGTGGCCTCGCCGTCGGCGAGCATACTGATGATCACCTCGGCATCGGCCACCGCCTGCTGCGGCGTGGCGTGCAGAGATAACCCATGCGCCTGTAAATCTTCGCCGCGGGCTGGCGAACGGTTCCAGCCGGCAACGGTAAAGCCGTTTTTCAGCAGGTTACTGGCAAAAGCGTGTCCCATGGCGCCGAGTCCCAGCACCGCGACCTTTGGTAATGTACTCATCTTGTCTGTCCTGATTCGCGTCTTAATAAAAGCGGACCTCTACTATCGCATCTCTGGCACGGATGTCAGTAGCAATAACGGGCATGAAAAGTGACACTGTCACTGATATTCTCAAGGCTGACGAAGCCATTCCAGTAAGCGGCGCATCGCTGGCGACAGGCTGGCGTCATCCTGGTAGCACAGGCACAAACGGCGCTGCGCCCAGCGGTCCTGTAACCCGATGACGGCAAACGAATAGCGCTGCCGGTAACGCTCGGCAATAACGCGCGGCAGGATCGCCCCGCCGGCGCCGTGCGCCACCATCTCGCAAAGCCCTGCAAAATGGCTCATCCTGACCCGAACGTTTAGCGCCTGGCCGAGTTCAGCTGCGTGCTGTTCGATATGCTGCTGTAGCGCACTGGTCTGATAGAGGGCGACCAACGGCTCGTTGAGCACCGCCGCAAACGCCACTTCCTGTTTTTCGGCCAGAGGGCGAGCTGGCGGCACGATCAGCACCAGCGGGTCGTCAGCGACGGGATCGAGGCGCAGCGGCCCGGGGTCGACCGCATCGGACACCACTCCGGCCTGCGCCACGCCCGCCAGGATACAGCTGACGATATCCGCGCTGGTGCGTTCTTCGGTTTCGATCTGCACCGCCGGGTGCGCTGCCATCCAGGCGGCGAGCTTCCCCGGCAGAAAGGCCGACATCGCCGAGGTGTTGGCGAACAGGCGCAGCGTCCCCCGCTGACCGCAGGCGAAGGCGTGCATCGCCTGGCGCAGACGCTGCTGCTGCGCAAGAAGCGGGCGGGCATGGCGCGCCAGTATCTCCCCGGCCTCTGTCATCGTCACCCCGCGGGCATGACGGTGCAACAGCGGCACGCCGATCTCGGCCTCCATCTTGCGCAGCCTCTCACTGGCGGACGCCAGGGCCAGATGGGCATTCGCCGCTCCGCCGGTGATACTGCCGGTATCCACGATGGCGATAAATAGCCGCAGATCGGCCAGATCCAGTCGCATCAGGCCCTCCTTTCCCTTCGGTTTTTCCGTAGTCTATGGCCAACATACCGCATTGTGGCCCTCACGACCAGCTGTTTCAATGCCCCTTTCTACCCTGAAAAGTGAGCCATAATGTTCGATTTACACACGATCTCTTTCCTGTTGATCTTTATTGCCGCCGGGCTGGTCAAAGGGGTGACCGGCATGGGATTGCCCACCGTGGCGATGGGCCTGCTTGGCCTGCTGATGCCGCCGCAGGCCGCAGCGGCGCTGCTGGTGCTTCCCTCGCTGCTCACCAATCTCTGGCAGTTACTGGCAGGCCCGGCGCTGGCGCAGATTGTACGCCGTCTCTGGCTTATGATGACCGGGATTATTATTGGCACGTTGGCCGGGTCCTCACTGCTGATCGGCCTCAATCCTCGGTGGTCGGCGCTGGCGCTTGGCGCCGCATTGATAGTCTATGCCGGGTATGCGCTCTGCAGTCCGGTGTTTCAGGTTTCCGGCCGCGTGGAGAAGTGGCTGTCGCCGCTCATGGGCGGGCTGACCGGCGTTATCACCGGGGCGACCGGGGTATTTGTTATTCCGGCCGTTCCCTGGCTACAGGCGCTGGGCTTTCGTCGCGACGAGCTGGTGCAGGCCCTGGGGTTGTCGTTCACCCTTTCCACTCTGGCGTTGGCGGCTGGCCTCGCCCTGCACGATGGCTGGCATGATGATGCATGGCTATTGTCGGCGCTGGCGCTGTTGCCGGCGCTGCTCGGCATGTGGCTGGGACAGCGGATCCGCTCGCGTCTCAGCCCGCAGCGCTTTCGTCAGGGCTTTCTGTTGTTCCTGCTGGCGCTGGGGATAGAGCTGATCGCCCGGGGATGGCTGGTCTGAATCCTCTAGCGGCGGGTAATGTGCTTCACATTGTACTTACTGGTGTTCTGGTAGATCTCTGAGAAATCGACGATCGCCCGGTTCTGGGCGTAGCTGATCGACTGCACCCGCAGCAGGAGGCTGTTTGGCGCCACCTGCAGCAGCTCCGCCTGCTCACGGGTCGCCAGCACCGGGGTATAGCTGCGGTGGCTCTCGATAATGGTGATATGGCACTCTTTTTTGAAATAGTTGAACTTAGACTGCTCGAGGTTACCCACGCTGAGCCAGGGGAAGGTGGCGAAGGGGATATAGCTGTTTTCCACCAGGATTGGGACCTCATCGATCAGCCGCAGCCGTCTGACGTAATACACTTTCTCCCCCGGCTGGATCTTTAACTGCTGGGCAATGGCTGGCGGGGCATCAAGCAGCGTAAATTCAATAACTTTGTTACGGTAGTTGGTGACGCCCACCACCTGCATCTGGTAGTTAAAGCCCTCCAGTTCCCCGCCATGATAGTTACTTTTACGCACAATGCAGGTTCCGCTGCCGTGCCGCCGCGCGATCAACTTTTCTTCCTCCAGTAGCGCCAGCGCTTTGCGCAGCGTCATCACCGAGACCTTCAGCTCCGCGGCGAGCGCTTTTTCGCTGGGCAGCATATCGCCGACGGCATAGTCGTCGCTGTTGATGCGGGTCCTCAGTTCAGTGGCAATCTTTTTATAAATCACTTTTAGATGTCTCGATGGAGTGGCGCCAGTCAACGGTAGACATGAATAACTTCATGTAATTAAATGATTATTTTTATCTTGCAGCGAAAAAATCAACAATGACACATCTATAAATCACGCCATATTTATATATCTGTCCAGCAATAATATATATGACTTTCGTCACAGATGGCCCTTTTCCTGCTCGGGTTCCCGGTGGTCTGCTCCTAGTCTGATAAGCCTATTCATCAGGTGATGACAGCGGTCTGCAAAGACGAGAGGACAACCATGATTGGAGTGAAAAAGCTTCAGGACTTTTCCAAGGCGATGATCGGGCCGGTGCTGTATCTGCCAGCTATCGGCCTGTTGATCGCCCTGTTCAGCATGACGACCAACCGGCTGTGGGTGGATGAAAGCAGCGGGCTCTACCTGGTGGGGAAATTTGTCTCCAGTATGCTCTGGGCGCTGATGAACCATCTTGGGTTTCTGTTCTGCCTTGGGCTGGCCAGCGGTCTGGCGAAAACCCGCAAGGCCGAAGCGGCCTTCGTGGCGGCCATGACCTGGCTGATGTACCTGGCGGCGAATAATAGCTGGCTAACCCTCACCCATCGCCTGGCGACCGGAGCCACCAACGCGCAACTGTACGGCAGCGGACAAACTTTTATCTTCGGTTTTCAGGTTATCGATATGGGCGTATTCCTTGGGATTATCCTTGGCTGCGCTGTCGCCTTTGTCCATAATCGCGTGGTTGGGATTGAGTTTCGCGGCGCGCTGTCGATCTACGGCAACAGTAAGCTGGTGCTGATCGTGATGCTGCCGCTGGTCGGCATGTTCGCCATCGCCACCGTCTATCTCTGGCCGGTAGTGGAGCTGGGCATCTCGGCGCTGACCGGCTTTATGAAATCCTTTGGCGCCATCGGGGTCTTCCTGTACGGCTTTCTCAACCGGTTCCTGATCCCCACCGGGCTGCATCATCTGATCTGGTCGCCGTTCGTTTTTACCTCTATCGGCGGTCAGCTGCTGATCGATGGTCAGACCGTCATTGGCGCTAAGCCTATTTTCCTGGCCGAAATCGCCCGCCACCCCGTTGACGCGCTCAGTGATTCCGCCCGTTTCCTCACCTATGGGATGGTGAAGATTTTTGGCACCGCCGGCATGGCGCTCGCCTTCTACCGTACGGCGAAAACGGAGAATAAGCAGCGGCTGAAAGTCACGCTGATCCCCTTGATTGTTACCTCCGTCCTGGTGGGGATCACCGAACCTTTTGAGTTTCTCTTTATCTTCACCGCCCCATTGCTGTGGCTTATCTACTCCCTGCTGGACGGTTTTTTCCAGATGCTGGCCTGGCTGCTTCACGTCAGGGTCTGCGCCACTAACGGCCTCATCGATTTCGTCGTCTATAACCTCCCGGCGGGAGTCAGCGCGACGCGCTGGCCGGTGTTTGTCGCCCTCGGTCTGCTGGAAACCGCGACCATGTACCTGGTCGGCACCTTCTGTATTACCCGTCTGCGGCTGCTCACCCCGGGCCGCGAAACCGCAGCCGAAGATGAGCATTCGCAACAGGCTAATAGCGAGCATCCGGATAAAGGCGCGCTGGTGATTGCCGGGCTGGGAGGGAAAGAGAATGTCTGTGCGGTGGGCAACTGTTTTACCCGTCTGCGGGTTGATGTGCGGGACCCCGCCCTTATCCAGCAGACGCTGTTGAAAGAGAGCGGCGGGAGCAGCGTGCTGATTAAAGGAAACCATGTCCAGGTTATCTATGGCCTGGGAGTTAACAAAATTCGAACGGCGGTCAACGCCAGTCTGGGTGTTATTGAATAACGAGGTGGTAAATGAAAGATAATTTTGTGGTCACCATTGCCGGCGGCGGCAGTACTTATACCCCTGGGATTGTGATGATGTTACTGGAAAATATGTCGCGCTTTCCCCTGCGGGAGATCCGTCTGTATGACAACCATCACCAGCGTCAGAAGACTATCGGCGACGCCTGCGCCATCCTGGTGGCTGAACGCTTTCCGCAGGTGAAGTTCAGCTATACCACCGATCCGCAGGCGGCCTTTACCGACGTCGATTTCGTGATGGCGCATATTCGCGTTGGCCTGTATGAGATGCGGGAAAAGGATGAAAAGATCCCGCTGAAATATGGCGTGCCGGGCCAGGAGACCTGTGGTCCGGGTGGGATTGCCTACGGTATGCGCTCGATTGCCGGGGTGCTGGAGCTGGTCGATTATATGCAGCAGTACGCACCAGGGGCCTGGATGCTCAACTACTCCAACCCGGCGGCTATCGTCGCGGAAGCGACCCGTCGCCTGCGGCCCGACGCGCGCATCATCAACATTTGCGATATGCCGGTGGCTATCGAGGGTCTGTTCGCCGACATCCTCGGCCTGCCGTCGCGCAAAGCGCTGAACGTTCGTTACTATGGCCTGAACCACTTCGGCTGGTGGACCAGCATCACCGATAAAGCCGGTAACGATTTGATGCCGGCGCTGAAGCGTCACGTGGCGGAGCAGGGATACAGCAGCCCAAAAGAAGACTTTCAGCATAAGGCGCCGAGTTGGATCGAGACCTTTAAAAAGGTGAAGGATGTGTTTGCCCTCGATCCGACGACGCTGCCTAACACCTATCTGAAATACTATCTCTACCCCGACTATGAAGTGGCGCATTCCGACCCGGAGTTTACGCGGGCCAACGAGGTGATGGCCGGGCGCGAAAAAGAGGTCTTTGATATGGCCCGGGAGATCACCCGTCGCGGCACGGCGGAAGGCGCGCATTTCCATGCCGGGGCCCATGCCACCTTTATCGTCGACCTCGCCTGCGCCATCGCCTTTAACACCCAGGAGCGGATGCTGTTGATCGTCGAGAACAACGGAGCCATCGCCAACTTCGATGAGACGGCGATGGTGGAAGTCCCCTGCCTGGTGGGCGTTAATGGTCCGGAACCGCTGGCGATGGGGAAAATCCCGTCATTCCAGAAAGGGTTGATGGAGCAGCAGGTGGCAGTTGAGAAACTGGTGGTTGACGCCTGGATTGAGGGCAGTTACCAGAAACTGTGGCAGGCCATCGCCCTGTCGAAAACGGTGCCCAGCGCTTCGGTGGCGAAAGCTATCCTCGATGAACTGATCGTCGCCAACGAAGGCTACTGGCCCGCACTGCACTGATCTTTTTCGTGATGGGTAAGATGCAGAGAATCCCCCTTCTCTGCATTTTTACCCGGTGTTTCCCCCGGTGATGCATTCATCCTTAACCTCCGCCCCCGTGGGCAAAGCGAATCGCTCATTTCCCCCTTCAGACCGGTGGTAAAAGGCCTCTATCTTCATTTTGCCCCGATCGTGACAATGAAATATAAATTCTATTCTTCAATATTATGGCGTAAAAATGTGATCTGCGTAGTATTCTTCGATTTACATTAACCCACTGAAAACAACATCGTTATTACCTTACTGTAAATTTAACCTGCTTTTCATGGGGATATACTCCCTTTAGCCTTTGTGATTGGCTTCATGCATTTACCATTCTGCAACACTTATTTGAAATTAAATTTTCATAATGTGATCTTGTTGCATGTTCATTCCATTTCTTTGTGCCATATTCTTACCACGGTAAATCGCCGGAGCGACAGCAACGTGCCACACCAGAGCGCTGTTCATCGGCAAATGTCGTCGCGACTGACGCACTAAAGACCGCTAACCCGCAAAGGAGAACGGATATCGACTACATCCATGTCAACACCAAGCCGTAAACCTCTTTGACCGCCATTGCTTAGCGTACCCTGCCTTGTGCTGAGCAATTACACAAAGAAGAAAATCATTTAATTCAGTTAGATACGACAACACAGGCGTGATAAATCCTGACTGGGGAGATGTATTTTTATCTTGTGTCGTTCAACAAAATAAAGGGACTACCATGTCATTTATAACAAACCTGAACCAGCAACAGAGAAAACGACTTCATCAGATCACCTTAGTGGCCACCTTCGGCGGCCTGCTTTTCGGTTACGACACCGGCGTTATCAACGGCGCCTTTTCCTCACTGAAGCAGTACATGGCGCTGACCCCAACCACCGAAGGGCTGGTAATGAGCGTTCTGCTGGTCGGCGCCGCGCTGGGCAGCGTGTTTGGCGGCAAATTTGCCGATTACTTCGGCCGGCGTAAATATTTACTCTTTCTCTCCTTTGTTTTTCTCATCGGCGCGTTGCTTTCCGCCGCGGCCCCCGATATCACTACCCTGCTGATTGCCCGCGCCCTGCTGGGCTATGCCGTCGGCGGCGCTTCGGTCACCGCCCCCACTTTTATTTCAGAAGTGGCGCCTACCGAGATGCGCGGCAAGCTGACCGGCCTGAATGAAGTCGCCATCGTCATTGGCCAGCTGGCGGCGTTTGCCATCAACGCGATCATTGGCATCATCTGGGGCCATCTGCCGGACGTCTGGCGCTATATGCTGCTGGTACAAGCGATTCCGGCCATCTGCCTGTTCGTTGGCATGTGGCGCGCGCCGGAAAGCCCGCGCTGGCTGATCAGCAAAAATCGTCATGATGAAGCGCTGCATATCCTCAAACAAATCCGCCCGGCGGAACGCGCGCAGAAGGAGTACGATGACATCTCTACCCTGATCAAAATTGAAGCTGGTAATAAGTACAGCGCCCAGAGCACCTTTGCGACGATTGTCAAAACACCCTGGATCCTCAAAATTTTGCTGGTCGGCATTACCTGGGCCGCACTGCAGCAAACCACCGGCGTTAACGTCATTATGTATTACGGTACGGAAATCCTGAGTGCCGCCGGTTTCTCAGAGCGTACTTCGCTGATCTGCAACGTGCTGAACGGTGTTTTCTCCGTGGGCGGTATGCTGATCGGGGTACTGTTCCTTGTCGACCGCTTCAAACGTAAGACAATCATCATCTACGGTTTCGCCATTATGGCAACCCTGCATCTGATTATCGCCGCTGTCGATTACACCCTGGTGGGTGACCTGAAAGCTACCGCCATCTGGCTGCTGGGCGCGCTGTTCGTCGGCGTGATGCAGGGCTCCATGGGCTTTATTACCTGGGTGGTATTAGCCGAACTGTTCCCGCTGAAATTCCGCGGACTGTCGATGGGGATCTCGGTATTTTTCATGTGGATCATGAACGCGGTGGTCAGCTATCTGTTCCCGCTACTGCAGGCAAAACTGGGCCTTGGGCCAGTCTTCTTTATCTTCGCCGCCATTAACTATTTAGCCATTCTTTTCGTGGTCTTTGCCCTGCCCGAGACCTCCAATAAATCGCTTGAGCAGTTAGAAGCAGAGCTGTCAGCAAACCATGAAGATAAAAAATCCACTCGTCTCACCAGGGAGGTTGGTTATGATCGATAACATCACGCTGGATAATCTGCATATTGGCTGCAAAGCCAGTAATAAAGCGGAAGTCATCGCCATGATCGGCGCGGAGTTTAAAGCCAAAGGCTATGTCAATCAGGAATGTGTCCACTTTCTGCTGGAGCGTGAACATCAGGTCTCGACCTTTTTAGGCAATGGCATCACCCTGCCGCATTTGCCGAAATCCGCGACGGATATCATCCTTAAAACCGGGATTGAGATCTATCAGTTTCCTGATGGCGTAATCTGGGATCGGAGCAATGTAATGTTTATTGCCATCGGCGTGATCGCGAAAGAGAAAGAGCATATTGACGTACTCAAGGAAATTGCCTCGATATTTAGCGATGAGCTGATCGCTAACGCACTGTCATTAATCTCCGACAAACATGATTTCCTGAAAATTCTGCAGCATAACGCCTTGCCCCATTAAGTATGACACCGACCGGAGCTCTGGCCCCGGTCGGATTTTCACCCCTCGCCCAGCAAACATGGCGAATAATCTGATTCTCCCCGTTATAACCTCAATGGTAATAATAACCAGAGAAACCAACGTATTGCTACTTGCTTGAAGTACGCGCATTAGCGCAGGCATCTCATAACTAAAAAACCATTAAAACAATGAGTTAAATATTCTCCAGGGCTACTGACCCTCAGGTTTATTGCTCGCGCTGTTAGCACCGTACGCCAGTGATTCCTGCGGTATTCCATTAGTTTTGATTTATATCAATACCTGTTCGATCGTTAAAATGCATTTTACAGCGCGATTATTTTAGCAGGGTGAATACGACATTGGTTTTACGATTGGGATATTTATTTAGCCGACCCGCAAGTCTGTGGGGATGGCTGATGTGTAATGCGTTTAACGGTATTGCGATTGTCCTCTGCTTTCGTGGCATAAGCAGCGTCACCGGTTTCAGCGAGGCGATCTGGCAGGTCATCATCACGCTGGCTATTATCATATCGACCTGGTACAGCGCTAACTATTTTGCTGCGCTGGAAGCTCGACGCGATAAACGACGCTATCTGCTGCTGGCCTGGGTGGTCATGACCATTCTGTTGAATTTTATTCACCTTGGCGGTGGTTAACGCCATTTATTAAAGGATCATACCATGACGCTGGCGATGCTGTTGGTGCTTATCAGCCACCATAAAGGGCTGACGCTCTTGCTGATCGTAATTATTGCGCTGCTGTTTATTGCGCTCACTCCGCTGGTCAAAAAACTGTTGAGTCACCTTCACGATCGTTCCTGAATTTTCTTTTATGACCGCCTACAGGGGGCCTTCTCTTCGTCATCTCCGTTTATCCCGCCACCCGCTCCCCCAGCATACAGTTTGTGGCAACGCCAGAAAAAGAAATGAGAACCATTATCATAAAAGCTGTGCTAACGTGTCAGCCCAACAATAACGCCAGAAGCAACAAAACAGGGGGACAGACGAGGTGAAGTTGAGTTCAGGGAGCATCACAACAGGTCGTACGAGCGGGCTGCTGACGCTGGCGATTGGCGCACTCTTCTACAGCAGCGGCAGTATTGCCCGGCCGGATCTTCAGCCGCTGGGGCCGAACATTGCGGATAAAGGGTCGGCGTTTTACCACTTTACGCAACGCCAGTATGACTCTGCCGATGGCGAACGTCACTACCGGGTATGGACCGCAGTGCCGGACAAAGCCCCGCCCGCCGCCGGCTATCCGGTACTGTATATGTTGGATGGCAACGCGGTGATGGATAAACTCGACGACGCGTTTCTGCAGCAGCTCTTCGCTGGCTCCCCGCCGGTGATCGTCGCTATCGGCTACCAGACCGCGCTGCCCTTTGATACCGCAGCCCGCGCCTGGGATTACACCCCACCGCTAAAGACGCGTGAGCCTCGCGCCGGGAAACCCGCGCTACCGCCGCGTAAAACCGGCGGCAATGATGTTTTTCGCCAGCTGCTAACCGAAACGATGGTTCCCCAGACGGAAGCTAACCTGAAAATAGATCCCCACCAGCGCGCTATCTGGGGCCACTCCTACGGCGGATTGTTTGTGCTCGACGCGTGGAGGAAGGCTTCGCCGTTTGGGATCTACTATTCCGCCAGCCCGTCGCTAGGTCAGGCCCTGCAATCGCCTTTGCAGGCAAGCCAAAGTCTTGATGCCGTCCGCTTTCGCGGGAAATCGCTGTACCTACTCGAGGGTGACGGTAAAGCCCGTGGAGAGCCGTCCGGGCACGAGGCCTCGCTTGAGGTGTTGCGTCAAACCCAACAGCAGCTTGCCAGTAAAGGGTTGACCGTAGCCTTCTGGCGCTACCCCGGTCTGACGCACGGTCAGATGTTCGAGGTCTCGCTGCGCTCGGCGCTGCTGCATCTTTCCGGGCAGGCAGCGCTTGCGCATCAGTAACGCCCTTACGCCCACCAGCGGAGGGTGGGCGCATCAGCGCCGGTCGGGCAGGTGTTTGATATCGACCGGCTCGCCGAACAGAAATCCCTGCATCTCGTCACATCCCTCCTCTTCGAGGATCTGCAGTTGTCCAGCCGTTTCCACCCCCTCGGCGATAAGCGGCGTATTGATCGAATTGCCCAGCGAAATAATGGCTCGCACGAATGAGCGTACCTGAGGGTTGCTCTCCACATCTGTCATAAAGCTGCGGTCGAGTTTGATGACGTCGAAATGAAAATCGCGCAGCATGCTCAGGGAGGAGTAACCGGTGCCAAAGTCATCCAGCGCAATACTGATCCCCATTTTTTGCAGATGATGCAGAACGCTGAACGCCAGCTGTTTATTGATCACAAACGCCGTTTCGGTGACCTCAAACTCCAGCAGACTGACCGGGTAGGCGGTACGCATCAGGATCTCGCGGACTTTTTCGATAAAGCTACGATGGCGCAACTGCACCGGAGAGATATTGACCGAAACTTTTCTGTTCAAACCATTTTCCAGCGATTCGTTACACACCTGCTCGAGCACCCAGTAACCTAAGGGCACGATAGCGCCGCTCTCTTCGGCGATGGGAATAAACACGTCCGGCGGGATCGTCCCCAGCTGCGGATGCTGCCAGCGCAGCAGCGCCTCGTAACCGGTGATGCTACGATCTTTGATGTTGCGGATAGCCTGATAGTGGAGCGAAAACTCCCCGGCGTGAATACCGCGCCGGATATCGGCGGCCATCATATTGCGCTGCCGCGTCTTGTCATCCATTTCACGTTCATACCAGCAAATCTTATGGTCGAGGCTGCTTTTTGCCCGATACATAGCCAGATCGGAATTGCTCAGTATCGTATTAATATCCGTGCCGTCCTCCGGGTAGACTGAGATGCCAATGCTGGCGGAGAGAACCACTTCCGTCGCGGCAAACGTCTGCTTACCGCTAAAGCAGTGCCACAGGCGCGCAGCAAAGGCATCCACTTCACCCTCATCGGAAAAAGGTTTAACGGCCACAAACTCATCGCCGCCGAAGCGGGCGACCATCTCCTCCTTCTGCAGCGTTTTGAGCACGGCGCCCGCCACGCGCTGCAGCAGCTGGTCACCAATCAGATGGCCCTGCAGATCGTTAATCTCTTTAAATTTGTCTAAATCGATCGTGAAAATGGCAAAGCGGCGGGCATCATTTCCAGTGATCAGCTTCTCCACCCGTTCAAAAAACTCCACCCGATTGGGTAAACCGGTTAACGCATCGTAGCGCGCCATCCAGGCGATGCGGTCGTTAATCGCCTTCTGTTCACTAATGTCGCGGGTAATTTTGGCAAAACCCAGCAGGGTGTTCTGCTCATCGCGGATGGTATCGATCATGACATGCGCCCAGAATCGGGACCCGTCTTTGCGATACCGCCAGCCTTCCCCTTCAAACTGCCCGCTACGCAGGGCGATTTCCAGGTTTTTTGCGGGTACACCGGAGAGTTGTTCAGCTTCGCTATAGAAGAGACCGAAGTAGCGACCGATGATCTCGTCGCTCAGGTACCCTTTTGCCCGGCGGGCGCCCTCATTCCAGCTAATGACCGTGCCGTCGGCGCTCAGCATATAGATGGCATAATCTTTAACGCTTTCAATAAAGTGGCGATAGGCAATATCCGTCAGGTGATCGTTACTCATGGTACAGCGCTCTCTGTGGCTCGGTCGTGGCAAAACGCATTAGATATAGCAGAATTACGCCTATTAAGAATACAAGGATATGGCCTTTTGTTGGCCTCTTTCTGACCCGGACACCGCAGTAGGCGCGGCGGACGCTCTCGTTAAGCGTAGTGGACCAGGCCGTCCGAAGGAGTGATATTCCCCGCGATTTTTGCACTTAGGTCGCCCACTAATAGTTACTTTTATTGATTAAAAAGTTTGATTGAAAGAATAAATAAAAGGAGTAATGTTAATAATACTTTCTATGGAGGTTAAATATGTTGCGTGATTATTTAAAAGTGGAAAAAGAAGACCAGCTTGTTGAACAACAGAGTCGACATGACAATAGCCAGCATTATTCTTCGGTGACCGAATGGGTTATTTTAAGTAAAGATGGCCAGCGCAAAGGCCGGGTATCCCTGTTCGACCGCTTCACCACCCGCCGCTCCTGGAGCGACAGTTTCCGCATTACGCAGTTCGATAATGCGGGTAAAGTGGTGGTGGATAAACTCACTGACGCGCTGTAAATCCTTCGGATTCCCGGCCTGACGGGAGAATATTAATACGCAAAATTAACACCTGCATAAAATATATTGATGCGTCGCCATCATGTTATTTTCTTTCTGCATACCGATAATCTAATGGGTAATTTTCGCCATGGTGCACAGCGCGAATTTTTAACCCGAAAAAATGCTGAATATAAGCCCGCTGGTCGGGCTTTTTTGCATGGTGCTCGCCATCTACGCCACAAAATGCCAAGGACATCCCGCGCTGGATTGTATACGATGTATATACGAATCATTACGGTATATATCTATGGGAATCGTCAAAATCTCCGATCTGCTGCACGATGATATTCGTGATGCCAGCAAAGCCATGTCCCGCTCCGTCAATGCCCAGGCGGAATACTGGATCCGTCTGGGCATGATGAGTGAACTCTACCCTGAGCTTAACCACCAGCAGATCAAACTGCTGATGCTGAAATCCGGCTCTGACCGTCTGCTGGAGGTGATCAATGCCATCAATAATCATTAAAACCGCCGACGAACTCGCCCGGCAGCGCCATGCCGGCCAGCTGCTGGCGTCAGTGTTTGATATGCTGGATACTTTTATCGTTCCCGGCGTAACGACGATGGCGATTAACGATCGAGTGGAAGATTATATCGTCAACCAGCTGCACGCCCGCCCGGCCAGCAAGGGGCAATACGATTTTCCCTATGTGTTGAACACTTCCATTAACGATGTGGTGTGCCACGGGATCCCCAAAGCGACCGAACATCTGCGCTCCGGGATGATTGTTAACGTCGATATCACCCTCGAGAAAGCGGGCATGATTGCCGACTCCAGTAAGATGTACCTGATAGGCGATGTCTCCCCGCTGGCCCGCCGGCTGGTAAAGACTACCTATGAAGCGATGTGGAAAGGCATTGAGGTGGTGAAGCCTGGCGCGACGCTGGGCGATATTGGCCACGCTATTCAGCGCTGGGTGGAGGAACATGGCTATAGCGTGGTCAGAGAATATTGCGGTCACGGCGTCGGTCAGGAAATGCATGAGGAACCGCAGGTGCTGCATTACGGCCGCCCCGGAGAAGGCGCCGTGCTGCAGGAAGGCATGGTGTTCACCATTGAGCCGATGGTCAACCAGGGCGACAGCCGTATCAAAACCAAAAAAGATGGCTGGACGGTGGTTACCCGCGATAAAAAACTCTCCGCGCAATGGGAGCACACCGTGGCCGTCACCGCCAACGGTTTTGAGGTGCTGACGTTACGCGACGATGAACAGTCGCGGATCCGCTGAGTTGCTTCCCTTTCTCTATGACGGTGGGCCGCTTTCCGATCCCGGAGCTCGCTTGGGCGCCAGACGACACCTGATTCTGCCGCCGGGCGGCGGCAATAATTGTTTTCATGAATGATTTCTGCGCGCGCCTGCCCGCTGGTTATGGCTGATGCGCGCATAAACCGCACAACGGTTTATCCTTTACCTTCTTGCATCAGCTTACTCTTCATTGCCTTTATCCTGCCTTAGCGATAGCGAATAATGACATCCGCTTCACTATGCTGCGCATTTCGCCAGTGAATACTGACCTCACCACGATTGTCCGGCATGGCGTAGCGAGGACGGTTGTTTGTCAAGGCGACCTGTTCCGGTGAATGGTGCTGGCACGAGACATCGATACGATCGTGCCGGGGGGCGATAACACAGGCCGGATTGATGACCCGTCCTGAAAAATGAACCTGGCCGGAAAGCGCAGCAGACGACGCCAGCGGCGCCAGGCACAGACATAGCAGAGCGAGACGGAATGGAGACATAGCAATCTTCCTTGATAACGGGTGACACTGCGCGGCACAGCATCGTTTCTGCGCCCTACAACCTGCGGCTTCCTGCCGTCACTCCACGCTACTGCAAAATAGCGGCAGCGTAAATGATTATTCCGGGCCACCCGGTCAACTGCCGGGATTAACAGCAACTTTTTCGTAAAATTTGCTCAGAACAGTTATCTCCCGGAAATAATGCATTATACATATGGGACTCTTTTTAATATTTAATGAGATTATACTTACACCAAAAAATAAATAATGTTACAGCTTAACACATCTTATCAATGGGCCTTTACGATGTTCTCCGTATAATCCCGCCCCCGACGGTAATATACATTAGTGATGCTTACCGTTTTTTGTGAACAGAAATAAAAAACATGCTTTAAAAATGTTAAATGCTTTTGTTAACTTGTGATTATTTAATAAGGTTTGAGTATGAAAGAAAAAGGCACCCTGCTGGTTGTTGGTTCACTGCTGGCCTTAAGTCTGGCTACTGTGACCACCGCCCGCGCGGCGGGTACACTGAATTTCACCGGTAAAATTATTAACGAGTCCTGCCAGATCGCCAATAACGGTGGCGATGTTAATGTCGATTTTGGCAACGTCGATATGTCGGCGCTGAAATCCCATGAAGCGAAAACCGCAGAAACGCCGTTCACTATCAACCTCACCGGTTGCCCACTGGCGCAGAACATCAGTATCAGCCTGGAAGGTACTCCGGACACCAACGCTAACGGCACCAGCGCCGCCGTGCTGGCGCTCTCCGACGCCGCGGATACCGCCAAAGGGGTGGGCATTGAAGTCTTCTCTTCCCCTGACGGCTCAACGGAAGGCACTCAGCTGACCTTTGACAAGCAGAGCAAAACGGCGGTTTCGCAAGCCGACGAAAACGGTGATATTGCATTTAACTTTATTGCCGATCTGAAGAGCGATTCCTCACAGGATGTCACTGCCGGCAATATTAATGCCACGGCCAATATTGATATTGTGTACGAATAGAATGTCCTGATTGCCACTTTTCCAAGGGCAGCGTCCCCCTGCCCTTATTCTCATTCCTCGTGACCGGATCCTCAATTATGCAGTGTTATAAAGCGGCTTTTATCCTGAGCCTTCTCTTTTGCCCGTTCCTGGCGTCTGCCGCCGGGGTTGCCATTGCCGGCACACGTGTCATTTATAATGAACAAAGCCATGAGGCAGACATCACGGTAAAAAACACCAATCCTCACGATCCGGTGCTTATTCAAAGCTGGGTAGACGATCTGGCTGATAATAATAAATCACCGTTTATCGTCACCCCGCCATTGTTCCGTCTGGATGCCGGAGACAGCAACGATCTGCGCGTGTTATTAACCTCGGCGCAACTGCCAAACGATCGGGAAAGTTTGTTCACCCTGAATATCAAAGTGATTCCCGCCAATACCGCGCCGGCTGGCGAGAACATTCTGCAATTTGCTATAAAGAATCAACTGAAGCTCATTTATCGCCCGGCAGGGCTCCCTGGCTCGGCGCTCGACGCGGCGCAGCACCTGCGCTGGCGGGTCAGCGGCAACCACCTGCAGGCGGAGAATGCCTCCCCCTATTATGTGACTATCACCACGCTCAGCTGCGCGGGCCAGAACCAGAAAACGCCGCTTGAGCGCAGCGTGATTGCTCCTCACAGCCGTGAAGAGTATTCCCTCCCCGGCGAGGCCTGCGCCCGCGAGGTGAGCTGGCGCATTCTGGATGACTTTGGCGCTGTGCAGACGTTTAGCGCCCCCGTTTCGGCGCACTAAGCGTCTGATGTCGCGATGCGCCACGGCCCGGCTCATACCGTTACCGTCGTCAGCCTCTCCATCCTGCTGGGCGGACAGAGCGCGCTCTTGCACGCCCAGGCGACCTTTAATATGGATCTGCTGGAGAAAAACGACCATTTGCCGGCAGTGGATCTGCAACGCTTCAATCAGCAGGCGGGCCAGCCGCCAGGCGCCTATCCGGTGAGCTGGCAGGTCAACGGCGTCACGCTGGACGCCCGTAAGACCGTCACGTTTCGCCAGAACGATCGCGGACAGCTCACGCCCTGCCTTAAGCCGGAAGATCTGCTGCAGGCCGGAGTTAACCCGGCCGTGCTGTCCCAGGCGACCGGCACAACGTCCCGCTCATGTCCCGAACTCAACGCGCTGCTGCCGGGCAGCACGGTCAATTTCGATTTTGCTCATCAGCGGCTGGTAATGACCATTCCTCAGGCGCTGATGACGCACCGGGCGAGGGATAATGTTCCCTCTGCGCTGTGGGACGAAGGTATTAGCGCCTTTCAGAGTAACTATCGTTATTCAGGCGCCAGCCAGCGTACCCGCGAGGGCAGCACCGAGCGCGATAACTATCTGATGTTGAAAAGCGGCGTGAACGTCGGCGCCTGGCGCCTGCACGCCAGCAATAGCCTGACCGCCAACAGCGATGATAAGCCCCAGTGGATGACCAGCGGCGCCTGGCTTGAGCGCGACCTGACGCGCTGGCAGAGTGAACTGACCCTCGGAGATACCTTCACGTCGGGCGATGTGTTTGACGCGGTACAGTTTCAGGGAATATCCCTCGCCTCCAGCGATGCGATGCTCCCGGACTCGCAGAAAGGTTTTGCCCCGACCATCCGCGGGATTGCCAGAACCAACGCCCAGGTCACGGTTCGGCAAAATGGCTACGTGCTGTATCAAACCTACGTCACCCCCGGCGCGTTCGTGATTGACGATCTTTATCCCACCGCCAGCAGCGGCAATCTTGAGGTTGCCGTCAAAGAGTCGGATGGCGAAATCCGCCGCTTCACCCAGCCGTATGCTTCGGTGACCAGCATGCAGCGCGAAGGCAGCCTGAAATACAACCTGGTCGCCGGGCGCTACCATAGCGACGATGCCAGCCAGCGGCCGTTGATGATGCAGCTGTCGCTGATGCGCGGGTTCGCCCACAATCTGACGCTGTTTGGCGGACTGCAGAGCGCGGCGCAATACCATAACCTCTCGCTCGGCGCAGGACAGGGTTTGGGAGAAGCCGGGGCGCTCTCGCTGCAGCTGTTAAACGCCCGCGACCGGCACCAGCAGGATCCGATCGATGGCCGGGCCTGGCAGCTCCAGTACAGCAAAGGTTTTGATCGTCTCGGCACGCAGTTGACTTTCACCGGCTGGCGTTATTCGCATCAGCGCTATGCCACGCTGAGCGAGGCGTTTTCCAGCCCGGGTAGCGACGACGACTTGCAGGATAGCGACAACAAAAAAGCAACCCTGCAAATCACCGCCAGCCAGAGCCTGCCGTACGATATCACCCTCTATCTGAGTCTCGACCAGGACAGCTACTGGTCAGGGGGCGCCACACAGCGTACCGCCAATATGGGGATCAGCAGCCAGGTTCACGGTATCGCGTGGTCGCTCAGCTACAGCGACTCCCGCAGCAGCCACGGTGACGAGGAGGATGACGAGCCGCATTCCGACAAAGTGGTGACGTTGTCACTTTCCGTGCCGTTGAGCCACCTGCTGCCGGGGAGCTATGCCGGCTATACCCTGACCTCCTCCCGCCACAGCGTTGGCAGTCAGATGGTCAGCCTCAACGGCACATTGCTGGACAATCACGCGCTTAGCTACGCCGTCAGCCAAACCCGCGATCGGCAAAACGGGTCCAGCGGCAGCCTGACGGCCGGGTACAGCAGTGGAAGGGGCGATCTGAATCTCGGCTACAGCCACGATTCGCAGTCCGCTCGTCTGAACTACGGCGCCAGCGGGGGCATTCTGATTCACCGCCGCGGGGTAGTCTTTACGCCGGAAATGAATGGCGCTGTCGTCCTGATTGACGCCGGTGGCGCCGGGGGTGTGACCCTCGCCAACCAGAAAACCATCGCCACCAATGGTGACGGGTACGCCGTGCTGCCCTTCGCCACCGCCTATCACCGCAACGACGTCTCTCTCGACAGCCATTCGCTGCCGGAGAATGTGGATCTGGCCAACAGCACCGTGACGCTGGTCCCTACCAAAGACGCGGTGGTTCTGGCGCGCTTTCACACCCACGTTGGCTATAAGGCGCTGTTTACGCTGCAGTCGCGAGGACAACCGCTGCCCTTTGGCAGCGAAGTACGCGCCAAAGACACCAACAGCATCGTTGCCAGCGAGGGTCAGGTGTACCTGGCCGGCCTGGCGCCAAAAGGCACCCTGTATGCGCAATGGGGGCCAGGCCCTCAGCAGCGCTGTAGCGCCCGCTACGATCTCACCCCGACGCTGGCGCAGCCCCCCCATCCACTCATCTTACAGCAGACGTTATCATGTCCTTTTTAACTCTCCTGCGTCGGGTCGCCCTGACGCTGTTATTCACTCTGTTACCGGCCGCCAGCGGATGGGCCTGTACGCCAGTGTTTGTCCGCGGCCAGGCCTCCACCCTTCGGCTGAACGTGGGGCAACTCACCGTGCCGGCTGACGCCAGACCCGGCACCCCGCTGTATCATAAAAGTTTCGCCTGGAACCGCCTTAGCGACGGCGGCGAACAGTGGATCCGCTGCGCGGACGACCCGCACGGGTTGTCGCCGCTGCTGCTGGACAGTCTGCTGTCCGGGGGAGTGACGCGACCGACGGTTTATCAAACTAACCTCGCCGGCATTGGCGTTCGCGTATCGCTGCGCGCTATCGGCGGCTATGGCGGCTTTCCTGACCGGCCGACGCCCTCGCCGTTTAGCCAACGGGTGGACAATCCCGCCGCCTTGCCCGATGCGGTGTGGAAACTGGGCTATTTCCGCCTGACGATTGAGCTCATTAAAACCGGTCCCGCGGCGACGCCGGGCGAGCTTGAGTATCACAGCGAGCGCTTTTTAATGGCGGAGCATACCCCGCTGGCCGCGTTAGACTTAACCGGCAGGATCAGCACCGCGGGATGTTCAGTGAATGACGCCACGCCAGCCCTGATCAAGCTCCCTGCGGCGATGCTTGACCACTTCGGCGGCGTCGGCAAAACCACCGGCGACACCCCTTTCGCGCTGCAGCTGGATTGCAACAGCGTGGTCACGATTTCCCTGCGAGTTGACGGCGCGGAGCCCCTCTCCGCCCGGGGGCATGGCGTTCTGCGCAATGACGCCACCGACGATCGGGCGCAGGGTATTGGCGTGCAGTTGCTTTACCATCGTCAGCCGGTCGTACTGAATCATGAGATGACGCTGGGCAGCGCGAGCGCGGGCCGGTTTACCCTGCCGCTCACTGCCCGCTACTACCAGACACGTTCCCGGATCACCGCCGGCCAGGTGTCGGCCGTCGCGACCTATACCTTGCATTATGACTAGGCGATGGCGAACCGACGGATGAAGCGGATGAAGGAATTGCTCTGACCGGCGAATAGTAAGAGAATAGCGCCTACACGCGACGATCTGAGTACACGGGAGTTCATCATCAGCCATTCTCGTCGATTCCCCTTAGCCAGCAAAGTGGCGCTGGCAGGCGCGGCGCTCATCGCCGCTGGCATGCTGTTCAGCTGCACCAGTAAAGCCCCTAAATCCCTTGTCACGCCGCCGAACGCTGCCGCCGTCAAAGCTGGGCAGGCGCACCGGGAGCCGGTGCGCGGCGTGTGGCTCACCACCGTTTCGCGCCTTGACTGGCCGCCGGTCGGGTCGATTATCGCCAGCACGCCGGAGAGTCGCATCACGCAGCAGAAGCTGGCGCTGATCGCTAAACTCGATAACCTGCAGCGCCTGGGGATCAACACCGTCTTTTTCCAGGTGAAACCGGACGGTACGGCGCTCTGGCGGTCGGATATTCTGCCGTGGTCCGATATGCTGACCGGCAAAATCGGCGAATACCCTGGCTACGATCCGCTGCAGTTTATGCTGGATGAAGCGCACAAGCGCGGCATGAAGGTTCACGCGTGGTTTAATCCCTACCGCGTCTCGGTCAACACCAAACCGTCGACGATTGCCGAGCTGAACAACACCCTTACTCAGGTACCGGCCAGCGTGTTCGTCCTGCACCGTAACTGGATCCGCACCGCCAGCGATCGCTTTGTTCTCGACCCGGGCATTCCCGAAGCGCGTGACTGGATCACCAGCATCGTCGCTGAAGTGGTGCAGAACTACCCGATTGACGGCGTGCAGTTCGATGACTATTTCTATACCGAAACCGCCTCTTCCCCGCTTAACGACAACGAGACTTTCCGCCGTTACGGGCAGGGCTATGCCTCGAAGGGCGACTGGCGGCGGCATAACACCCAGCAGCTCATAGCCCAGGTTTCCACCACCATCAAAAAGCTCAATCCGAACGTCGAGTTTGGCGTGAGCCCGGCCGGGGTGTGGCGCAACCGCTCGCACGATCCGGCGGGGTCGGATACCCGTGGCGCGGCCGCCTATGATGAATCCTATGCCGATACCCGCAGCTGGGTGCAGCAGGGACTGCTCGACTACATCGCGCCGCAGATCTACTGGCCGTTTGCCCGCGATGCCGCGCGCTATGATGTGCTGGCCAACTGGTGGGCCGAGGTGGTTAAACCGACGCATACCCGGCTGTATATCGGCGTGGCGCTGTACAAGGTGGGTGAACCGTCCAAAAACGAGCCTGACTGGACGGTGGACGGCGGCGTGCCGGAGCTGAAAAAGCAGCTCGATCTCAATGAGACTCTGCCGCAGATCCAGGGCACCATCCTGTTCCGCGAAAACAACCTCAATCAGCCGCAAACCCGGCAGGCGGTTAACTATTTGCGCAGCCGCTGGGGGCAGCCGCAGAGCTAGCCGCCAGCCGGCTCTGCTATAGCGCCTGCAGCCCTTGCTGCAGGCGGGCGTGCAGCTTCAGCATGTTCTCTGTAATGGCCTGCCAGACGTGGCTGGAAAAGTCCGCCGGCAGCGTCCGGCGAGCGCTTTCGATTGCCTGCGGCACATGCCCGGCAAACTCCTGGAGGATCGCCAGCATCTGCTCCCGGGGAAAGTTCACCGCTTTGGCCGTCGCCAGAAAATGACGCGGATAGATGGCGTTAATCTCTGTTTTACGCCCTTTTGTGGCATTGAGCCCCATCGACAGCTTCAGATCGCGCAGATGCAGTCCCGTGCCGCCCAGCACCGGAAACGCCGAAATAATGTCGTAGAACGGTGTTAAGCGGTAGCTGCCGCCGGGCAACAGGTAAATTGAGAAGTTTTTTGCGTGACCGTCCGTCGCCCCCGTCAGCCACTGGAAGACCATGAACTTCATAAAGTCATAGCGATCTTTCAGCGCTTCACTCGAGCCCAGCAGAAAGGTCATGATCGCGGCGATACCCGGCCCGCCGTCAGACTCATATTTCATCGCTGAAGGAAGACCAAAAGCCTGACACAGATCCTCCTGCGGCAGACGCAGCAGCACCCGTCCCTCCTGCGCCCAGCGCCGGTCGAAGCGGGTTACCGCCAGGGCGCGGATCCGCGGGGTGGTGATGATCTCCGCTTCCGGCACCGCCAGGCCCAGTTCTCTGGCCAGCGCCAGGCACAGAAACTCGTTATCCACGCTTTCACGCAGATCCAGCGTCGCATTGGGCTGCTTGATCTCGCCGATGGGCAGCTTAATGATATGCGTGGTCGGCGTGGCGCCCTGCGGAATACACCACTGCTCGCCCATCCGCAGCAGCGCCGTTTTCTCCTGGGCGCCGGCCACCGAGATACGGAAATCGTCCTGGCCGGTAATCATCCCGAGGGGGATATCCGACTGGTAAGCGGTCAGCAAAGCGGTGAGCTGCGCCTCGTCCAGCGTCTGCCAGCGTAATCCTTCCAGGTGCGCCTCTTCCCCCGGCGGCAGGAGGGTCACCGCCCCTACGCTATCCCGCCCGACTTCGGCCAGCAGATCGAACGGCTGCTTCGAGCGCGCCTGATAGCGCCTGACGATCCGGTCGCGGACCTGCGGGCTGTCGGGCAGCAGGTTATCAAAGTAGTGATACACCGCGTCGGCAGTGATATTGCCATACTGCAGCGGCAGTGAGAGGGAGAGCGGTCTGGCGCGCGGGCTGCGCAGCCACTCTTCGTCATAGCGAAAACTGTGCGCCCCGTTAGCCTGGCGGGTTAAGGTTCCCACGCGCACATTGTTCATCCAGGTGGTAAGCGTCGCCATTACCAGTCAAGGTCCGTGTTGTTATCGGGAGCCGGCGCCGTCTCAGCAGCTTTGGCGTTCAGCGTCATCACCATCCCCAGCGACTGGAGGATCTTAAACAGCGTGGTTAAGGTGGTTTTGTCGGGGTGATTTTCAAAATTGGACAGCGTGGCCTGCTTAATGCCGATCCGCCTGGCCAGCGCATCCTGGGTCCAGTGGTTCTGCTGGCGCAGCAGCTTCAGGTAATTGGCCAGCTGCACGGGACTGTATATCTGGGGGGAATTCATCGCCTTGTTCCTCACCATCATTTATCCCCCTGTCGGGATAAACTTGGTTTTATACCCTGTAGGGGATAATGTCAAGGTTATCCCCTGTAGGGGATAGGAGAATAATTATCCTTGTGTGGGGATAAAACAGGAAGGATGATCGCCGGAGCCATCTGTACATGCCCGGTGGCGGCTGCGCCTTACCGGGCCTACGGGCTGTCTCTGCCCGCTCCGTAACGATCCAGGCCGGGCAAGCGCAGCGCCGCCCGGCAGCGGGCAGCCAGCTCTGTTGCCGGTTTAATGCCCGGTGGCGGCTGCGCCTTACCGGGCCTACGGGGCTGTCTATGCCCGCTCCGTAACGCTCCAGACCGGGCAAGCGCAGCGCCGCCCGGCAGCGGGCAGCCGGCTTAGCTGCCGCGGTAGGTCGACCACCCGCCCGGGGCGATGAGAAACGGCAGATGGAAATGGTCCTCTGCCGCCTCGCCGATAACAAAATCAATCTGCGCCCGGGTAAAGACGCTCTCGCGCCCGGCGCGGGCAAACCACGCCCCGGTTTCCGCTGTTAAGCAATAGCGCCCCGCCGGCAGCGGCGCGGCGCTAAAGGTGGCGATACGCCCCTGGGCGTTGGTCACCAGGTTCGCCAGCGTCTCGCCCTCCCGGCTCAGGCTGACCGTTACGCCTTCTGCCGGCGTACCGGTGGAAATATCCAGAATATGGGTGCTCAGGGTGCTCATTCGCCAATCACTCCTTCCAGTCTTAACATCGTAATCTCTCGCAGCTGGGCAAGCGCCTCGGCCACTTCTTCGTCGGCGGTATGCTGCAGCCGGCGCGTCAACGCCTGCAACATCTCTTCGCCGCTGCGCCCTTTAGCGCGGATTAAAAACACCCAGCCAAAGCGGGCTTCGTAGCGGGCATTGCCCTCCCGCAGGGCCTGCGCGAGCCGCTCATTCTCGCTGTCCACCGACGACTGCTCCTGGCGCGACAGCGCCGCGTGCGCCTGGCAACCGGTCGGCTTCTCACCGATCCGCGGATGGGCGCTAAGCGCCGCGTTCAGCTCGTCCTCTCCCCAGTTAGCCATCGCCTCCCGGGCGGTCTGCAGCAGCGCATGGCGGCTGGCGAAAGGTCGCAAGCTCACCAGCGTCTCGCCCCAGGCCGGGATCGCCACGCAGGGGGCCAGCAGCCCCGCCGCCTCATCTTTGCTCAGGCTGTTAAACTGACTCAGCGCGATCATCCTGACTCCTTAACGATTTCGCCGCCGCCTGCTCCTGCGGCAGAATAAGGTTCAGCGCTATCGCTACCAGCCCACCGCTGGTGGCTGCCGAACCGAACAGATCGCCGACCATCGGCGGAAAATGGCTGAGAAACGCCGGCACCGACTCCACGCCGAGACCCGTGCCAAACGCCAGCCCCACGATCAGCACATCGCGACGGCTCAGCGGGGTCTGGGTAATAATCCGGATCCCGGCCGCCACCACGCAGCCAAACATCACCATCGTGGCGCCCCCCAGCACCGGCGCCGGGATCTGCCGCAGCAGTTCGCCCACCGGGGGGAACAGCCCGAGCAGGATCAGAATCACGCCAATGTAGCGTCCGACATAGCGGCTGGCCACCCCGGTCATCTGGATCACGCCGTTGTTCTGCGCGAAGGTGGTGTTCGGAAAAGCACAGAGCATGGCCGCCACCATACAGCTGACGCCATCCGCCAGGATACCGCCCTTCAGCCGGTTACGAAAAGCGCGATCGTCAACAGACTGTTGCGAAATCAGCGAGTTGGCCGTCAGATCGCCCACCGCCTCCAGAATACAGACCAGCGACACCAGGGCGACCGGCAGAAATATCGCGCTGTTAAACTGAAAGCCGAACGGAAACAGCGTCGGCAGGCGAAACAGAGTGTCGCCCAGGCTGTGAAGATGGAACTGACCGCTCAGCCCCGCTGCGATGCAGCCCACGGCAATGCCCACCACCACCGAGGAGAGCCGCAGCCAGCGGTTTTTGGCGCAGCTCAGCAGGACGATAACCCCGAGGGTGCCCGCCCCGAGCGCGATATTGCTCATGCTGGCGAAATCCTCGGCCTTTTCCCCACCGCACCAGTTGATGACGCTGACCTTGATCAGGCTGATGCCGATCAGCGCAATCACGCTGCCGGTAATGATGGGAGTAAAGATTTTCTTCAGCGGTTCGATAAAGCGGCTGACAATCACCGGCACCAGAGCGGCGACAAAGTTAACGCCAAACAGCATCGCCATCATATCCTGCGGCCCGCCGCCCTGGGCTTTTACCCACATCCCTCCGGCCACCGTCACGCCGAGGAAGGCAAAACTGGTGCCCTGCATGCAGATCATCCCGGCGCCGATGCCCCATACCCGATTGGACTGCAGAAAAGTGCCAATGCCCGAGGCCAGCAGCGACATACTGATGAGATACGGCAGCCAGTCGCCAAGCCCGAGGGTAGCGCCGATGATCAGCGGCGGCGTGATGATCCCCACCAGGCCCGCCAGCACATGCTGGAGAGCGCTGAAAAAGGCCGGAAGCGGTGGGATCCGCTGTTCAAGGCCGTAAAGCAGGCCACTGTGATGTTCGTCAGACATAGTGATATCCCGTAGTAAAGAGAAGTGCATGGGCTTGTGCACAAAGCAGGCCAGAGACGACAAAAGGGCACCAATAAATTTATTATCACTCCAAAATCATCAACTTAGATTACGCTCGTGATGCATCACTCCTCTTCGCTGCTGAACCAGGCGCCTGAAACGATAGATTCTTAATGCAACATACAGAAACTTTTGATTCATAAAAAGGCAACCAATACCTCACATTGCACCGATGCGGTGCGTCATGAGCCATCGCTGTGCCTCAGGCAGGCGGTTTTCCTCCCTCCAGCGAACTGGTACGCAAATTGCTGTAGTCAGTCACAACATCGGGAGAAGGAGAAAAAAATGAAAGCAATCGTGATTGGCGCCGGCATCGGCGGTTTAAGCGCGGCAGTGGCGCTCAAACAGTCGGGGATCGACTGCGACGTCTATGAAGCGGTGAAAGAGATCAAACCGGTCGGCGCAGCGATTTCCGTGTGGCCCAACGGCGTGAAGTGCATGGCCCACCTCGGCATGGGCGACATCATGGAGACCTTCGGCGGGCCGCTGCGCCGGATGGCGTATCGTGATTTCCGCAGCGGCGAGAACATGACCCAGTTCAGTCTCGCCCCGCTGATCGAACGCACCGGCAGCCGCCCCTGCCCGGTCTCCCGGGCAGAACTGCAGCGGGAAATGCTGGATTACTGGGGACGGGACAGCGTGCAGTTCGGCAAACGCGTCACCCGCTGTGAAGAAGACGCCGACGGCGTGACGGTATGGTTTACCGACGGCAGCAGCGCCAGCGGCGATCTGCTGATTGCCGCCGACGGCAGCCATTCCGCACTGCGTCCGTGGGTGCTGGGCTTTACCCCGCAGCGCCGCTACGCCGGCTACGTCAACTGGAACGGTCTGGTGGAGATAGATGAAGCGCTGGCCCCCGGCGATCAGTGGACCACCTTTGTCGGCGAAGGCAAGCGCGTCTCGCTGATGCCGGTCTCCGCCGGCCGGTTCTACTTTTTCTTTGATGTGCCGCTGCCGGCGGGTCTGGCGGAGGATCGTGACACCCTGCGCGCTGACCTCAGCCGCTACTTTGCCGGCTGGGCGCCGCCGGTGCAGAAGCTGATCGCCGCCCTCGACCCGCAGACCACCAACCGCATTGAAATCCATGATATCGAACCTTTCAGCCGCCTGGTGCGCGGCCGCGTCGCGCTGCTCGGCGATGCCGGACACAGCACCACCCCGGATATTGGCCAGGGAGGCTGCGCGGCGATGGAAGATGCAGTGGTGCTGGGCGCCGTTTTCCGCCAGACCCGAGATATTGCGGCCGCCCTGTGCGAGTACGAAGCCCAGCGCTGCGACCGGGTTCGTGACCTGGTGCTGAAGGCGCGCAAACGGTGCGATATTACCCACGGGAAGGATATGCAGCTCACCGAAGCCTGGTACCAGGAGCTGCGCGAGGAGACCGGGGAGCGCATTATCAACGGCATGTGCGACACCATCCTCAGCGGGCCGCTGGGCTGACCGTCGCCATGGATTCGATCACCGCACTCAGCGTCTGAATGGCCATTTGCGCGGGCCGCGAAAGCTGACGCGAGGGTGCAGTACACAGCGCCAGGGTCAGCGGTCGCAGCAGCGTACTGCGCAGCGGGACAAAGGCCAGCTGTCCACGCTGGACCTCGTCCAGCACGTCGAGCAGGCTAAGGAGCGTCACGCCGCTGCCGCGCAGCACCAACGACTTGATAAGCCGGATATCATTGCAGCTGATGGTATTCTCCGGCGCAAAGTCATGGTGGCGATAGAGGAGCGCCACCCGCTCATGGACGATCAGCGGCGCGCCGGGCACGATATGCCGCTCCAGGCTGAGCTCGCCCAAAGACAGCGCCTTCGCCCCCGCCAGGGGATGGTCCGGACGCATCACAATCCCCACCTCCAGTTCGGCAAAGGCCAGCACGCTGAGTCCAGCCTGCCCCTGCGGATCGAGGATCAGGCCGACGTCCAGGTCCGCCTGACGCACTTTCTGGCTGACGGTGTGGCTGTCAGCCACCTGCAGATCCAGCTCCAGCCACGGCCAGCTGGCGATGATCTCCGCCAGCGCGGCGGCGAAGCCCCCTTCCGCCAGCGCCTGCACCATGCCAACGCTAACGCTCCCGCGCTTCATCCCCTGCAGCTCATCAAATTTCTGTCGGGTCTGACGAAATTCCTTCTGCCAGCGCAGCAGATTGTCATACAGCAGTTCACCGGCGGTGGTCATCCGCAGTCCCTCCGGCAGGCGCTCGAACAGCGGGGTACCGAAGGCCTCCTCGGCCTGCAGGATCTGGCGGTTAATTGCCGAGGCGGAGATATGCAGCTGCTCGGCGGCCCGGCGCAGACTGCCGCAGCGGGCCACGGCGATGAAATAGTGCGCGAAACGGGAAAATGGACTCATGGCGCCCCTGTACTCTTTTTTGCAACAGCAGAGTGAATTAATGGTGATGGATGTGAACACCCTAATATGACAACAATAATCTCACAACAATAAAACAATCACCGATGTGAGCAGGAAGAGAAATCATGAAGACAACCACCCCCACGCCCCCCGCCCATTGCACCTTTGATCCAGAGGACTGGCTGCGGCTGGCCCGCTGCTGGCACCCGGTGGCCCGCGCCTGCGATATTGCCGGCGCCCCGGTGAAAGCCACCCTGCTGGACGAACAGCTGGTTATCTATCGTATTAAAGGCCAGGTGGTGGTCGCCCGCGACGTCTGCCCGCACCGCGGGGTGCCGCTGACCCTGGGATTTCATGAAGAGGAAGGCATCGTCTGCCCCTATCATGGCCTGCGCTTTGGCGAGGATGGCCGCTGCAACCGCATCCCCTCCAGTCCGGGGCAACCCATTCCGGCCAAACTGCATCTCACCAGCTTCGCCGTGGAGGAGCGCTACGGGCTGATTTGGACCTGCCTGGCCTGCGATCCGGACAATCCGCCGCCGTTACCGACCATGCCGCACTGGGACGACGCCGGCTTTCAGCAAATCAACTGCCCGGCCTTCGAGGTAAAGGGATTTGCCGGCCGCCAGGTCGAAGGCTTTCTCGATGTCGCCCACTTCGCGTGGATCCACACCGACACCTTCGCCGATCCGGACAACCAGCAGGTGCCGGACTATACCCCGCAGGAGACGCCGTTCGGCTTTGTTGCCGACTACTGGAGCTCGGTGGGCAATTACCCGGCCAGCTCCGATTTCCGCGCGCCGGAAGGGTTCCAGTGGCTGCGTCACTTTGAAATGCATCTGCCGTTCACCGCTACGCTGACCATCCATTTTCCCGCCGACGCCAGGCTGGTGATCATGAACGCCGCCTCGCCGGTGTCGTCCCGGGTGACGCGGATGTTTGCCCCTATTGCCCGCAACTTCGATCTGCACGTGCCGGTGGAAGACGTACATGCGTTCAACCTGCGGGTATTTGAAGAGGACCGCCTGATGGTCGAGACCCAGCGTCCGGAACGGTTGCCGCTGGATCTGACCCTGGAGGCGCATATTCCGGCGGACCGCAGCTCTATCGCCTACCGGCGCGGGCTGAAGAAGATGGGCTTTGGCGATTTCTTTCTGGTATGAGTGGAGGTCATATGCGCGACATACTCCCGGTGGTGGTCGATGGCCTGTGGCGCCAGGGCGCGAAAAATCTGGCCGTTCGTCTGGTGAGCGCCGAGGGGCAACCGCTGCCGGCGTGGACGCCCGGCGCCCATATCGATCTCCATCTTCCCTGCGGGCTGATCCGTCAGTACTCCCTGACCGGCAGCCCGGCCGAACGGGATCGCTATCTGCTCTGCATCGCCCGCGAGTCGCAGTCTCGCGGTGGCTCCCGTTATATTCATGACACCCTGCGCCCGGGACAGCCATTGATGATCTCTGCCCCGCGCAACCACTTTCCGCTGCACGAGGGCGGCCATGTGGTGCTTCTCGCCGCCGGGATCGGCATTACGCCGCTGCTGGCGATGGCCCACGCCCGGGCGGCGTCCGGCGCCAGCTTTACGCTGCACTATTACGTTAGCCGTGCGCAGGAGGCCGCCTTCGCCACCGAGATCGCCCGCCAGCTAACGGGTGGAATCTGCCAGATCCACTGCTCAGACGAGGGGCAGAGTCCGCGCCAGCGGCTGGCGCAGGATCTGGGGGCTCCGGACGCCGACACCCGGGTCTACTTCTGCGGTCCGCCCGGATTTATGGCCCGGGTTCGCGATACCGCGCGGGCGGTCGGATGGGAGGAGGCGCAATTGCACAGCGAAGCGTTCCAGCCGCCCGCCCCGACGGCGGCGTCGGCGGCGTCGGCGGCGGACGGAACCTTCACCATCACCCTCGCCTCCACCGGGGAGCGCTGGCCGGTGCCGGGGGACAAAACCATCGCCCAGGTGCTGCAGGAGCATGGCGTCGCGGTGCCGCTCTCCTGCGAGATGGGGATCTGCGGCGCCTGCCTGACGCCGGTACGCGAGGGAACCGTCGACCACCGGGATACCGTGCAGTCGGAGGCGGAAAAACAGGCCGCAGAGCAGCATATTGCGCTGTGCTGCTCCCGCAGCCTGTCGGCCAATTTAGTTATCGATCTCGCGGGATAAGCGGCCCGTCACCGGCTGGTCGGCGCGGGCGACCGGTTTCACCCGTACGGCGGCGAAGACAATCACCATCGAGCTCAACAGCAGCAGACCGCTGCCGGTGAAGACGCCGCTGGCGCCGTGCAAATCAAACACCGCCCCGCCGCCGGCGGCCCCGGCGCTGATGGCCAGCTGAATAGAGGCGACCAGCAGACCGCCCGCGCTTTCTGCTTCATCCGGCACGGTGGTGGCAAGCCAGGTGGACCAGGCCACCGGCACCAGGCCGAAGGCAAATCCCCACAGGGCGACCAGCAGCCCGGCCAGCACGGTCAGATGGCCAAACGTCACCATCAGCAGCGCCAGAACGCTCATCATCAACGGCACCAGCGCCAGGGTCAGGCGCAGGCTACGGCTCAGCAGATAGCTCGCCACCGAGGTGCCGATAAAGTTAGCGATACCGAAGCCGAGCAATATCAGCGAAACCCCTTCGATACTGGCCTGCGCCACGGTCTCAAGGAACGGCCGCAGGTAGGTAAAGAAGGCGAAATGGCCGCTAAAAATCAGGATTGTCGCCAGCATGCCGCCCAGCATACCGGGACGGCGCAGCACCCTGAACAGCGTGGAGAAGGTCCCGACGCTCTCCGGGCGCATGGAGGGCAGCACCCACAGCTGCCAGAGCAGCGCCAGCAGGCTGGGTATCGCACAGAGAATAAACACGTTGCGCCAGCCGATCAGCTCCCCGAGGTAGCTGCCGAGCGGCGCGGCCACCACCGTGGCGACAGACACCGCGGAAAAGATGATCGCCAGCGCCTTTGGCACATGGGCCGCCGGCACCAGACGCATCGCCGTGGCGGTGGACATCGCCCAGAAGCCGCCGATGGCGATCCCCAACAGCAGACGGCCCAGCAGGAGAAACGCCAGCGAATCGGCAAAAGCGACCATCAGGCTGGAGACTATCTGCAGTACGGAAAAGAACATCAGCACCCAGCGGCGATCGATATTGCGGGTGGCGGTGGCGATCAGCAGGCCGGTAACTAACGCCACCAGCGCCGTCGCGGTGACCGCCTGTCCGGCCATCCCTTCACTGACGCCGAGGCTGCTGGCCATCGGCGTTAACAGGCTGGCGGGCAGAAACTCGGCCACGATCAGGCCGAACACCCCGAGGGCCAGGGCATAGACGGCGCGCCAGGCAGGTTTGGCGGGAGACAGGCTCGCGTCAGCAGCTATGCAGGAACTCATATACAACTCTCCAGGTTTATTAACATCCTGGTCATCTTAGGGACTTACTTTCGGACGATATATGATGCATACTCTTCAGTTATTGATTATTCGTCCGGAATTGCCATGAGCCAGCCTGCCATCGACCTGACCAGCGAACTGTTGCGCGGTATGCGCCTCTCCGGCGTTAACTACCGGCGCATCGAAACCGCACGCCCGTTCGGCGTCGGCTTTAGCGCCGTGGCGGGTAAAGCCCAGTTCCATTTCATCAGCCGCGGGCCGGTGCTGCTGCGCATGGCCAGCGGAGAACAGTTCACCCTCGAGAGCGGCGATGCGCTGTTTATTCCCAACGGCGACGGGCACGCCCTGCTCTCGGATCCGCAGGCCACGGTGGTCTATGTGGCGCAGCTGCCCAGCGAAACGGTGTGCAGCACGGTAAGTTGTATCAACGCTGGCGACCAGCCTGACTGCCCGGAGCGCGCCGTCATTTTCAGCGGTTGTATGGACTTTGAGCTCGGCGGCATGCAGCCGCTGGTCAAGGCCATGCCCGAGGTGATGCGGGTCAGCAGCCTGCTTAATACCTGGCCGGAGATCCAGCCGCTGCTGGCGGCGATGGAGCGGGAATCCCTCACCCGCCAGGCAGGCTATGCCGGGATCCTCGCCCGGCTGGCGGACGTGGTGGCCGCGCTGATTGTCCGCGGCTGGGTAGCGTGCGGGTGCGGCAACGCCACCGGCTGGGTACAGGTCCTGCGCGATCCCCGGCTGGCGAAAGCGATCTACGCCATGCATCAGCGCCCGGGGGTCAACTGGAAAGTGGAAGATCTGGCGCGGGAGGCGGGTCTTTCACGCTCGCTGTTCGCGGAACGTTTTCTCGCCGCCACCGGCACCACCCCCGCCCGCTATCTCACCGAGCTGCGTATGCGGCTGGCGGTGCAGTACATCACCCATGAAGGCCAGGCGCTGGAAAAAGTCGCCTTCAGCCTCGGGTATCAGTCGCTGGCGGCCTTCAGCCGGGCTTTCAAACGCATCACCGGCCAGCCGCCGGGAGCCCTACGCGCCACGGCACGCTAGAGTCAGTCTTTATGTAAAGCGATACACGCCGTTGCCGACACGAAAGCGCTGCCACTTAAGCGCCGGGTTGGCGACGCGGAACACCAGTTCGGTCAGCTGGTTGGCAGCCCCTTCACGGAAGATAAATTGCTGGCCTCCCACGTCCAGTCCCTGCTCCCCCAGTGGCGGAAAGCCCAGCAGCGCCTGCCAGCGATCGCGCACCGCCTGCGGATTGACCACCTCGAACACCGCCTGCTCAAGCGTAATGTCGCCCAGCGGATGCGGCGCGTCCAGCCTCTGGGCGCGCAGCCGCGTCAGCCGGGTGGCGTCGTCTTCTTCCCACTGCAGCACAAAGGGATAGACCAGCCCGTCAGTGTCGCCATCGATGGTGAAGATCCGCCAGCGGATGATATTGCCCTGCGGATCGTTGCGCTGGCCATCGACAATCGGTGACACTGTCACCCCTGTGCGACGCAACTGGTTATGGGTGGCGTCGATGTCGTCGCTGCGCAGCGCCACCCGAAACAGCGCCTCATTCTCCGGCAGCAGCCGTGCGGCGTCGCGCGAAAGGAGGAATTTGTCCGTCGCGGCGCGCAGTTCATCCGGGTCGGAAATGGCGAGAAATTCGATATAGGTCAGGCCAAAATAGCTCAGCGCATTGCGGGTTCCCCACCCCGGATGGCGCCCACCGGCCACCGCCCGCAGCTGCTGGTCGGCAAAGGTCTGAATGGCCGCTTCCGGCTGATTCACAAACTGTACGGCGTGGTCCCACTGTAAGGTTGCCATGATCTCTCCCGCGGTTGTGCCTGGTCAGGCGTCTGCGGCAAAAGATAGTGCTGGGGTGAAGGGAATGGCAAACAAGAATTAAATATATCGAAAGCAGGATAGGTAATTTATATCAACGCGGTATGTCGCATCTGATGGGCGATGAAACGGCGGGCAAAGAACCGCCCGCCACGGGGTCAGACCGACCCTTCTTTCTCAATCACCAGAATACGCGCCGCCCCCTGCGGGTGAGCGACATGCTCGCATCCCACCCCGGCGTAGAAGATATCGCCGGCGTTTAGCATGATGATCTGCTCCTCGCCGTCGACTTTCACATGCATCGCCACCTGACCATCCATCACGGCAAACACCTCCTGACCATCATTGATGTGCCAGATATAGGGTTGGTCGGTCCAGTGCAGACGCACGGTGGTGCCGGAAAAATTGGCAATATCCAGCGCGCCCCACGCGCGGTCGGCGGTGAAATCTTTACTGCTCCAGCTCTGCATGATGGTGTCCTGTGGTAAGGGTTATTTTTTCTGCCAGTTTGCCCAGGGATCCGCTTTCTCCACCGGCGCGTCATCATCAAGGGAGGCGAGATACATAGCCTCCACCTCTTTGCGCGCCCACGGCGTCCGGCGGAGAAATTTGAGGCTGGACTTAATGCTGGGATCGCTTTTAAAGCAGTTAATGTTGACCTGGCGGGCCATTTCCGCCCAACCATAGCGCGCCACCAGGGCATTGAGCAGCGCTTCCAGCGTCACGCCGTGCAGGGGATCTTTCGAGCTGTGCATTACGATACGTCCGTTCCGCATTAAAAAGTGCGCCTACCTTACTGGCTCTCACCGACGGGCGCAACCGGCTTCATTACGCGCTTCGCGCCTATATCTATTTAACGCAAAAGCACTGAACCCCGCGCGGTCATAAATTAGAAAATAACGTTATTGGTTGCTTATTTGGCCTTGAGGCAAGCTGTGTTCAGCCCCGGACAGAGGAAATCACCATGCGCTGCTGTTGTGCCCGAACCCAGAACCTGAATCTACCCATAACTTATTACCCCGTTTTCGGAGAACACAATGAACGCGACCACCCTGCCGATTCTCGACCTGGCCCGCTACGCGGACCCCGCGGATAAAGCGGCCTTCCTGGCCGACCTGCGTCATGCCGCCCGCGACATCGGCTTCTTCTATTTGATCAACCACGGTGTCGACGACGCGCTTCAATATGAAGTTCAGCGCCAGTCCCAGCGCTTTTTTGCTCTCGATGAGGCGCAAAAACAGCAGGTGGCGATGATCCACTCCCCCCATTTTCGCGGCTATAACCGCGCGGCCTCTGAGCTGACGCGCGGCCAGCCTGACTGGCGAGAGCAGTTTGATATCGGCGCCGAACGTCCGGCGCTGACCCTCAGCGACGACGCCCCGCGCTGGCAGCGCCTGCAGGGTCCGAATCTGTGGCCTGCCGCCCTGCCGTCGCTTAAACCGGTATTACTTCACTGGCAACAGCAAATGACCCAGGTGGGCATCCGCCTGCTGCGCGCCTTTGCCGAAGCCCTGCAGCTCCCGGAGAATGCTTTCGATCAGCTCTACGGCGACAAACCCAACGAGCATATCAAACTGATCCGCTACCCCGGCCAGCAGGAGACCCAAAGCAGCCAGGGCGTCGGCGCCCATAAAGATTCGGGGTTTCTCAGCTTCCTGCTGCAGGACGAGCAGAAAGGACTGCAGGTAGAGGTCGCGCCTGGAGAATGGATCGACGCCGTGCCGCTGGCCGGCAGCTTTGTGGTCAATATTGGCGAACTGCTGGAGCTGGCGACCAACGGGTATTTGCGCGCTACCGTCCATCGCGTGGTGTCGCCGCCGGCGCAGCAGCAGCGCCTCTCCATCGCCTTCTTCCTCGGCGCCCAGCTTGACGCGGTGGTGCCGGTTTACACCCTGCCGCCCGAGCTGGCGCGTGAAGCGCGAGGGCCGGACAGCGACCCGCACAATCCGCTGCTGCGCGATGTCGGCTGGAATTATCTCAAGGGCCGTCTGCGTTCCCATCCGGACGTGGCGGAACGCTACTATCAGGACGTGTTTCGCGAACGCGCCGAGCAATTGATCGTTTAACCATAACTAAAAAGGAACACACCATGAAATATGCCGCTTTTAAACTGGCAGGGGTCGCACTGTCTCTTTCTCTGGCATGGACGTCTGCCCAGGCTGCCGCGCTGCGCGTCGCCGCGGACCCGGTTCCCCACGCGGAGATCCTCAACTACATCAAAAAAATTGATCCCAGCCTCGATCTGAAGGTGGTGGAGCTGACCAGCGGGGTCAACGCCAATGAACTGCTGGCCAGTGGCGATGTGGATGCCAACTACTTCCAGCATGTTCCCTATCTGAAGGATCAGGAAAAAGCGCTGGGTAAAACCTTTGCCGTCGCGGCCACCGTGCATATTGAGCCGCTGGGAATTTACTCGCATAAGCATAAAGATTTCTCATCACTGCCGGAAAACGCCACCGTGGCAGTGCCGAATAACACCACCAACCTGAGCCGGGCGCTGTTCCTGCTGCAGGCGCAGAAGCTTATTAAGCTGGACCCTAAATTTACCGACCCGGCCACCACCCTGGCGACGCCGAAGGATATTGTCGAGAACCCGAAACACCTGAAGATTCTGGAGATTGAATCGCCGCAGATCCCGCGCTCCCTCGACGATGTCGACCTGGCGGTGATTAACGGTAACTACGCGCTGGAAGCCGGCCTGGTGCCAGCGAAGGATGCCCTGGGGCTGGAAAGCGCCGAGCATAACCCGTACGCCAATATTCTGGTGACCACCCCAGCCCTGGCGAATGACCCGCGCATTAAGGCGCTGGCGAAAGATCTGACCTCGCCGCAGGTGGCGGAGTTTATCCGTAAAACCTACAACGGCTCGGTGATCCCGGTGGCCCCTCAGTCATGATAACCATCGAAGGGCTGAGCAAAACCTACGCCGGAACCGGCCGACCGGCGCTGAACGATATCGCGTTGCAGATACCGAAAGGGGCAATATACGGCATTCTCGGGCGCAGTGGCGCCGGCAAAAGTACGCTCATCCGCTGTCTCAATTTACTGGAGCGGCCCACCTCGGGCCGCATTCTGGTGAACGGACAGGATATTACCCAGTTGAACAAGGCGGCGCTGCGGGATTATCGCCTGCGCACCGGGATGATTTTCCAGCACTTCAATCTGCTGCATGCCCGCACCGTCGCTGGCAACGTCGCGGTGCCGCTGGAGATTGCCGGAGTGCCGAGGGCCGCTCGCGAGGCCCGGGTGCGCGAACTGCTGGAGCTGGTGGATCTCAGCGAAAAGGCCGCTGCTTTCCCGTCACAGCTTTCCGGCGGGCAAAAGCAGCGCGTCGGCATCGCCCGGGCGCTGGCCGCCCGGCCGGAAGTGCTGCTGTGCGATGAGGCGACCAGTGCGCTGGATCCCGAGACCACCGCCTCGGTGCTGGCCCTGCTGGCGGATATTAACCAGCGCCTCAATCTGACCATTGTGCTGATTACGCACCAGCTGGAGGTGGTGAAAACCATCTGTGACCACGCGGCGCTGCTGGAACAGGGCGAGATTGTCGAAAGCGGTAAACTTGCCGACCTGCTGGTGACCCCATGGTCGCGGCTGCGCCAGTCGCTGCTGCACGACCCGCAGGCTGAACAGGAATTTCTTACCCGCCACGGCGTTCAGGGGAGGCCATTATGCGGAGTAGCATGAGCTGGGAAGATTTGTGGCCGTTATTACTCGACGGCACGCTGGATACGCTCTATATGGTGGGCCTGGCGGCCCTGTTTACCGTGCTGATCGGGCTGCCCACCGGCGTGCTGTTGTTTATTTCCCGCGCCAACGGGCTGGCGCCGATGCCGAAACTGAACGCGCTGTTAGGCGCGGTGATCAACATCGGCAGGTCGCTGCCGTTTATCGTACTGCTGATCGCCCTGATCCCCTTTACCCGGCTGATCGTCGGCACCACGCTGGGCAGCACCGCCGCCATCGTGCCGGTAACCATCGGCGCCTTTCCATTCTTTGCCCGTCTGACGGAAAACGCGCTCGACGAGGTGGACTACGGGAGAATTGAAGCCATTCTGTCGATGGGCGGCAACGTCTGGCACGTCATTTTTAAATCCCTGCTGCCGGAAGCCCTGCCAACGCTGCTGGCCGGGATCACGCTGACCATCGTGATGCTGATTGGTTTCTCCTCCATGGCCGGTGTGATCGGCGGCGGTGGACTTGGCGACCTCGCCATCCGCTACGGCTATCAGCGGTTTAATAATGAAGTCATGTTTGGCACAGTGCTGATCCTGGTGGCGATGGTCCAGGGGGTGCAAATGGCCGGCGATCGGCTGGTGCGTAGCCTGGCCCACCGCCGCTAGCCGTCAGTCATTAGTTCCAGCCGCTCTCTGCCGCCAGCTGGCGGACCAGAGTGGCGGCGTCACACTCGCGGATCAACCCCACCCCCTGCCCGGCCCAGTGGGCGCCATACTCATGGACACCCTGGGCTTTCGCGGCGGCGGCCAGTGCTTTGCCGATATCATACGCCAGCGGATAATCCGGCACGGCGCTCGCCGGATAGCCTTCCCCCAGCGCGCAGAAGGCATTCGCCAGACAGCGTGCCGGACGCCCGGATATCGCGGAGGTCAGCACCGTACGCCCGTCAAGGCTGTTGTGGATCGCCGCGCGATAGCCGGCGTCGGCGGCCGATTCCGGACACAGTAAAAACGCCGTACCGAGCTGTACGCCCTGCGCCCCCAACTGCATCACGCTGGCGATCCCCGCTCCGTCCATGATGCCCCCGGCGGCCACCACCGGGATGGTTAGTCGACGCCGCAGAAGTTGCACCAGGGTGAAGGTGCTCAGCTGCGCGTCAGGCGCCTGCGGAGCAAAGATCCCCCGGTGCCCGCCCGCCTCATAGCCCTGAGCGACCACCACGTCGATCCCCTGCTGTTCAATCAGCAGCGCCTCCTGCAGCGAAGTCGCTGTCGCCAGGGTAACGATCCCCTGCCGCCGCAGACGCTGGATCGTCTCACCTTCAGGAAGACCAAAATGAAAGCTCACCACCGGCGGCGACAGGTCGAGAAGCAGCTCCAGCATCGGCGCATGACCGATAAATGTCTGGTAGATCTCGCTTAACGAATCCGGTGGCGTACTGCCATAGCGGGCAAAATGGGGACGTAATGTTGTTGCCCAGTCGGCCTCCCGCCGGGCGTCGCGCCGGGGCGGCGCATGGCAGAACAGATTGACATTGAACGGGCGGTCCGTCAGCTGGCGGGTGGCGACTATCATCGCTTCCGCCTGGGCAACGGTTGAAGCGCCCAGCCCCAGCGAGCCCAGCGCACCGGCATTACTTACCGCGGCAGCCAGCGCGGGGGTGGAGACGCCCGCCATCGGGGCCTGAATCAGGGGATAATCAATATCAAGAAGCGAAAGCAGCGGGTTGCTCATGGTTTCCTCATGCATTAACGATGCTGGAGGCTTACCATCTCCTTTAAAGATGGTAAGATCAACATTATTATCGTATTGAGAAGAAAAATATGAACCACAGCACACTCGAGATCTTCATTCAGGTGGCAGAAACGCAGAGCGTCACCCAGGCAGCAAAACGGCTGGGCCGCGCACAGTCCAATATCACGACCCGCATTCAGCAGCTGGAAGAGGAGCTTGCCGTTGAGCTCTTCGTTCGCGGCAACAAAAAAATGGTGTTGTCCCCGGCAGGCGTGCAGTTTCTCAGCTATGCCCGGCGGATCCTGAGCCTGGCGGAAGAGGCAAAGCAGGCTCTGCATCCGACAACCCCAGGCGGCAGTCTGCGTCTGGGCGCGATGGAGGCGACCGCCGCCAGCCGGCTGCCGCCGCTGCTTACCCGCTTCCAACAGCAGTGCCCACAGGTGGATATCACCCTCATCACCCAACCGACCCGCCAGTTAACCGAGGGGGTGTTAACCGCCGCCCTTGATGCCGCGCTGGTCTGCCTGCCGCCAGGGGCCGATGGGCAACCGGCCTGTCCCGACGAGCTGGCATTCACCCCGGTGTTTTATGAAACCCTGATGCTGGTCCGTCCGCAGACCCCGGGTCCGCTGCGGTTTGCGGCATTTGCCAGCGGCTGCAGCTACCGCGCGCTGGGAGAACGCTGGCTGGCGGAACAGAAGGCGGCCGTCGAGGTGCATGAGGTCAATTCCTATCACAGCATGCTTGCCTGCGTGGCGTCCGGGCGCTACGCCTGCCTGCTGCCGCAGAGCGTGCTGTCGCTGATGACGCTTCCCGAAAACTGCCTTAGCGAACCGCTGTGCGAGGCGACCACCCAGCTTATCTGGCGCAGCGGCTTGAGCGCCCCCGCCCTGAGCGAGTGGCGCAAGCTGCTGCAAAGCGTGGCGATTGGCTAAGCCTGGCGTTCGGTAAAGACCAGCCCTGCGGCAATCAGCAGCGCCAGCGCCGCGGCATAGAGCGCCGGGTTAAATGAAGCCGCGATCTGATACAGCGCGCCGGCGATAAGCGGCCCGGCAATCTGTCCCACACCGTACAGTGCAGTCATCGCGGCAATCATATTGAAGCTCACCTGATGGCTGAGACTTTTCGCCTTCGGTAGCGCAATGGTTACGGTGCCCATAAAGGTAAAGCCCACCAAAAGCGCGCTTAGCACGCAAAACAGCAATGAAGCGCTGCAGGCTGGAAGGATCACGCCAAGCGCCTGGACGAGCAGGTTGCGGGTCAGCGCTTGCCGGTATCCCCACTTTAGCACCAGCTTATGCCAGATGAGGCAGGACGGCGCGGCCGCCAGACCAAACAGCGCCCACAGATGGACCGGGTCAACGCTCTGCAGCGAACCGGACAGAAACAACGGCAGATAAGTGGCGGTGATGATATAGCCGAAGCCCGCCAGACCGTAAACCATCAAGAGTCGCCACGCCGCGCGACGGGTATCGCTCCCGGACGCAGGCAGGGAGGTTTCAACATGGGAAACCCGCACCAGTGCAGCCGGCGGAGTCAGTAGCCAACGGATCGCCAGCGCCAGCAGCAGACCGGCGCATAATGCGCAGAGCAGCCAGATCTGCTGGCTGGTGAGGCTCAGGGCATGTCCAAGGGCGATCCCCTCCGCGGAGATAAATATCCCCAGCCCCACCCCGGCATACAGCAACGGCGCCCCGTGATGATGCCCCATATGTTCCAGCAGCCACAGCGAACCTGCAATCAGCGTTATCGCGCTCAGCGCGCCGGCGACGGCGCGCAGCGTAATAATGGTCCACGGCGAGCTCACCCAGGCCAGCAGCGCCAGGCTGGCGATGGTCAACCCGGCGGAGATAATGCTCAGTCGGGTGGCGGCCCCAGGCTGCACCCGCGCCAGCAGCAACGCACCGACCAGATAGCCAGCGTAATTGGCCGACGCGGCGAGATTGCCCTCGTGCAGGGTTAACAGACCTTCATTAAGCATAAGCGGCAGCACGCCGGTGAAGGCAAAGCGCCCATAGCCCATGCCGATCATCAGTACTATCGATCCAGCCAGTGCCAGCCATAAGGCCTGGCGCGATTGGTTATTCATCCACCACCCCACAATGATTCTCAATTTAAGAACAATAATATTGTATAATTCTTTTTTCATTATGATGAGGAGGTATTGTTGGCGCAAGTCGGATGTTAATCCGCTATGGTATTTACAGAGAGAAGGTGCGCCTGGGCACGGCTTAACACACGCCGGGCCGATTTACCGGTACAGTATCAACTCAACTTATGCTCACGGGAGTCATTATGTCGTTCTGTCATATGCGCATTGCCAGGCCGGTCAGTGAACTGGACACCACCGCCAGCATGTATTGCGCCGGGCTGGGACTCGAGCTGCTCGGCAGCTTTACCGATCATGAAGGATTCAGCGGGATAATGCTCGGCGCGCCCGAAGCGGGCTGGCATCTGGAATTCACCCACTGCCGCCACCATCCCGTCACCCCCTCGCCAGGCGATGAAGATCTGCTGGTGCTGTACTATCCGCAGCAGGCGGCATGGGAGGCACAGTGCGCAGCCATGGATGCCGCCGGATTTCTGCGCGTTACGGCGTTTAACCCTTACTGGGAGGTCAATGGCGTCACTTTCGTCGACCGGGACGGCTACCGCACGGTATTGCAAAACCGCGCCTGGGGCATGGTGTGTGATTCGTCGGGTATGGCGGCGAGCTGACGCTGAGCGAGGCGGGCGTTAAGCGCTGTAAAAGCAGTTATTTACATTCGTACAAATATCGTTCCCGTCGGTTACCGATAAAACGCTGTCGCGCCTCGCCAGCGCCCTCACGGCGCGCTATGCTACACATCCCGTTGTATTAACCTCTTATCCCTATGAGCACTTCCGTCAGCACTACACAACTCAATTTGCGCATTATTTCGATCGTTGTTTTTACCTGTATCTGCTATCTCTCCATTGGTCTGCCGCTGGCCGTACTGCCGGGCTATATTCACTATCAGCTGGGCTACAGCACCTTTGTGGCCGGAATTGTGATCAGTCTGCAGTACATATCGACGCTGATAAGCCGGCCGCACGCCGGGCGCTATACCGATATCTGGGGGCCGAAAAAAGTGGTCAGCCTTGGGATCGTCTGCTGCCTGCTCAGTGGCGCCTTCACGCTACTGGCGGTAGTCCTGCAGGCAACGCCGATGCTGGCCATTGCCGCGCTGCTGGCGGGCCGGGTGTTTCTCGGCGTCGGCGAGAGCTTTACCGCCACCGGCGCCACCCTGTGGGGGATCAAAACCGTCGGCGCGATCCACACGTCACGGGTTATCTCCTGGAACGGCGTGGCGACCTATGTGGCGATGGCGGTCGGGGCGCCGCTGGGAGTTACCCTCAATCACTATTTTGGCATCAGCGGCTTTGCTACGGTGGTAGTGCTGGTCGCGGCCATCGGTCTGCTGTTCGCTCGTACCCGCCAGGACGTCAAGGTGACCGCCGGCGCCAGAGCGCCCTTTCACGCGGTGGTGCGAAAAATCTGGCCTTACGGCCTGGGGCTGGCCTTTGGCACCGTCGGTTTCGGCGTTATCGCCACCTTTATCACCCTCTACTTCGCCGCGCACAGCTGGCAGGGCGCCGCGTTTACCCTTTCGCTGTTCAGCGTCGGCTTTATCTGCGTTCGCCTGGTGCTGGGAAATACCATTACCCGCTTTGGCGGAGTCCCGGTCTCCCTGGCCTGCTTCATCATCGAAAGTCTCGGCCTGCTGCTTATCTGGCTGGCGCCATCAGCATGGATGGCCGGCGTCGGCGCCTTTCTCACCGGTTCGGGTTTCTCGCTGGTCTTTCCGGCTTTAGGAGTTGAGGCGGTAAAACAGGTGGAAGAGCAAAATCAGGGAACCGCCCTCGGCACCTACTCGGCGTTTCTTGATCTGGCGCTGGGCCTGACCGGGCCGCTGGCCGGCTGGGTCGCCGGGTTCTACGATCTCGCCACGCTGTATCTGCTGGCGGCGATCGTGGTGGCGCTCGCATTCCTGCTGATTTTCCGCGTACATCGGCAACAGCGGCTTGTCGCCAGAGAGTAGTGTGGCCCGGCTCGCGGGCCGCCGCGGTCCGATGACGCCGGCAAAAAATGAATCGGCAATTGACGACGATTCGGCTTCCGTGCCAACATCCCGTCAGCGTCTGGCAACAGATGCATGGACGGTACTGGTAGACAACAGAGTTCGCGCAACGATCCAGCCCGGTACCGTAGTCCAATCCGAATCACTGACCCACACGGTGAATTCCTGATTCTGGCGGGAAACACAGACATGCACCAAAGTTTTAATCAGCGCGTTCATTTCTATTACTGCGTCCTGGTCGCGCTGAAGTTGCACGGAAAATCGAAAAAAGCGGGTGGTATCAGGGGAAAGAATAACTTTCTGCTGAAATGGCTGCGCCGGGCGCAGGATAACAACATTTTTCCTCCCGATATCACCAGTGAAATCGAATGGCTGCGAGGAAAAATTATTCAGGCTGGCTATGACACCGATCTCGAGCCGATGCTGGATTTTGTCTACGCCACCGCCAGCCGCGCCGAGGCGCTCAAAAACGCCGAATAGGCTCCTGCGCCCGCCACGGGCGCAGAGACTTTCCCTGCCATGTCTCAATCCCAGGTTCGGCCAACAGCGCAGGCGCAATCCAGCCACGTTCTATTTTGTGACACTGTCACGCACAAAGGTGACCGCTGAGGTTCATTAACCGCTGACATGCCGCCTGACGCGTTCTATGCTTTACCCTGTCTCCCTCCTCACACAGGAACTGCACCCGATGGCCGACTGGAATCCTTCGTTGTATCTGCAATTTGACGCTGAACGTACCCGCCCCGCGGCCGACCTGCTCTCGCGTATTGCCCATCTGCAGGTCGAGCACGCCGTCGACCTCGGCTGCGGGCCGGGAAACAGCACCCGCCTGCTACGCGCCGCCTGGCCGTTGGCGACGATCGTCGGTATCGATAACTCCCCGGCCATGCTGGTCCAGGCGGCGCAGGCCTTACCCGACTGCGAATTCCTTGATGCCGATATTGCCCGCTGGCGGCCTGCGCAACCGCCAGATGTGATCTATGCCAACGCCTCTCTGCAGTGGCTGACGGATCATGAGACGCTTTTCCCCCATCTGGTAAACCAGCTGGCGGACAACGGAACGCTGGCAGTGCAGATGCCGGATAACTGGCAGGAACCTTCCCATACCCTGATGCGTCAGGTTGCCAGCGAGATGGGGTTGCCGGACCGTGGACGCCAGCCGTTACTCCCGCCCGCCGCCTGGTACGATCTGCTCAGCCGCCAGGGTTGCGAAGTTGATATCTGGCGCACCACCTATTTTCATCCCCTTGCTTCTCATCAGGCGATTGTCGACTGGCTGCAGGGCACCGGGTTACGCCCCTATCTGGCAGGCCTGGACGAGCAGGCCGGAAGCGCGTTTCTCACACGCTATCTCGCATTGCTGGCCGCACACTACCCGTTACAGTGTAACGGGAAGGTGCTCCTGCGTTTCCCACGGCTGTTTATCGTGGCGCGAAAGATCGCCGCCTGACCGTTGGGATAGGTGGGCAGAAAAGCGGAGTGATGAAAGGTGTAAAGGAACGGCTATACCATCCTGATTTTCAGGATTGATAATCCCGAACGTTGCGATATTCAATATCTTAGTCAGCGTGCGACAGTGATGACTCCTTTAACCTGCAAAGAGAATCACTATGAGTACTCCTCCTGTCGATCGCCGAACGCTGGCTGCTATCGCGCCAAAGCTAGCCGAGCTGACCGAAACGGTGCTGTTTGGCGATATCTGGGCGCGGAGCGAGCTGTCGCCCCGCGAACGCAGCCTGATCACCCTTTCCGCCCTGACGGCGCAGGGCAAAACTGAACAGCTGCCGTGGCACATCGCGCTCGGCTATCAGAATGGCCTGAGCCGGGAAGAAATTGTCGAATTGTTTACCCATCTGGCGTTCTATGCCGGTTGGCCGGCGGCGGCCAGCGCCCTGACCTGCCTGAACGCGCAGGAGGCGTCATGCCCCTGACCCGAATTTCGCTTGGCACCGCCTGGCGTCCCGCGGAGTTTGCTCAATTGTCGGCGCTCTTTCATGAGTGTCTGGTGGCGGAGTTCGACGTTCCGTCAGCAGATAGATTTCAGTTTATCGAACGGGCCGCCGATGAGCAGCGCATTTACGACCCGCACTACCTCAGCGAAGGACGCAGCGCCCGCTTCGTGCTGTTTCATATTTTCGCTGGAAAACCGCGCAGCCGGGCGCAGAAACAGGGACTCTATCGTCGGCTCTGCGCGCGGTTAGACGATGAGATGGCGGTCAGCCCGCAGGACGTGATGGTGGTTATCCAGTTTAACCAACTGGAGGACTGGAGTTTTAGCGCAGGGAAGATGGCGGGTGAATGAGACAGGCGGCGCCGCAAGAGGCGCCGCGTTTCAGCACTATATCATTTGCTACCATGCACAACAGCGATCGTTCCATGAATCACGATACATGATGTTCCCTTCTGTGTATATCCAGGTGATCGTCTCATAACGGAAATCAATGTCTTCAAGGTGAGTACTTGTCATTCCGGCCGGATGTAAATTTGGTGTGATTGCTGTAATCTTAATATTCGCCATCGCTATGTTAAAATATTCAACTTCCAGTCCCGCCTCATTTATTCTGTACATTTTTAGCGTTGCCGATCTTAATGTTCGACCTTCACAAAGAGCCCTAAATAGCAAAGGTGTTGTTCTGTCAAACTCTTTTTGAATTTTAACCGGTGTATGAAGACGGGTTCCCGTCAGCTTTCCTGTATTATTATCGGTAGGTAACCAAACATGATGATTCACTGCGCGCAATTCGATGGAACCCGTGCGTGTGGGCATCAGGCAAGAACCTATAATAGGCGAATCATTCTCATCAGTTAACCATAAATATGCTGGATTTGACATTACCCCTCCTCTTTCATATCAGTTTTTAACTTTAAACCAAACGACAACGTGAAACCCAATGATTAATAAAACAAAAAGTCCTATTAAGTTAATGGCAATGTCAGGAAAAAGAGAGACTGCAATCATGCTAAATATAATGATTAATAATACAATACCCCATCCCCATAAAAAAAGAATGAATTCTTCTTTTAACCATCTTTTCAAGAAATCCATCCATTCACCTCATTAATTTAATAAGTAATTCAGCAAGTTCATCATCAGAAATAATCATCGGATTTAAATAAGGAACGCCTGTGATGACAGGTTCGATGAGAAAGTACATCATCTCCAGATGGTTAGCGTATAACGCATTGTAATAAAATGAATTATGCATTTTCAAATTGTCAGCGCTATTAGCGGCATCCTGAATCAATCCATACACGTTTAATACCACTGCGGTAGTAGTTACACTCCCTTTAAGGACTAATGACCTTGCCCTGTTGATACGCCCATATACAACAGTATTAAACCTGGAAGTCTGGCAAATCATGGTTGCTACTGCCATTATTAAAATACGATTAGTTAATCCTGAAGATGATATGTAAACTCCCGCGCCGACAAGCTTCTTGAGAATATATTGAGCTTTTTCTTCTTTTTTATTTTGAAAGTAGGTTTCTATATATTTTAATCATTTGGAAAATGATATCACGGCTTTTAACTAACTGCGCCAGCCCTGCAATAAATCTTGTGTCCTCTTGCTTTAACTTAGAACAAACATCCTGATAATTATCCATTAAGCAGGAAGTATAATACGAAGCACGGGTTATACCATTTCCCATTTGATTCAGTGTATCAATAACATTCTTTTTTACTCCAGCAAATGCTTCATCAAATTTCATGGCCAGAATACGCTCCGCCTCGATTGAGGTAATGATGAAATTCCTATAATACATAATTAGATCCTTCCTTTATTAGATCATTCATTGTTCCGGCACATATTTCTTATGATCATCTGGCCTTTCAATATACTTATAAAACGATGGCCTTGATAGTAATATTGACTCTACTCTTTTGTTTATATTCCCTCGCACCCTGCCCGGTTTAAAATATCTCGGTTAGCTATTACTTCGTATTGTTTCATATTTTCGCCGGAAAACCGCGCAGCCGGGCGCAGAAACAGGGACTCTATCGTCGGCTCTGCGCGCAGTTAGACGACGAGATGGCGGTCAGCCCGCAAGACGTGATGGTGGTTATCCAGTTTAACCAACTGGAGGACTGGAGTTTTAGCCCAGGGAAGATGGCGGATGAATGAGACAGGCGGCGCCGCAAGAGGCGCCGCGTTTCAGATGATATAATTTACTACCACGCGAGATGATGCACCAGCGAGAGATCCCAGGCCGTTGCCAATAGCGAAAGAAACATAATCACATTGACCACTGTTTCAAGACGTTTTTCCATCGTTGCTTCTCCTGAGCCTGTTTCCCCTGTTATAGCGGGAAAAGCTTAACAACCTCTTACCGCTTCAGGACTCAAGCGTGATCCTGTAGCGTACGTAATCGTCAGCCAGGGTAAACTCATCATACAGATGACGGGCGGGATTATCACGGCGCGTATGCCAGTACAGCCGCGACCAGCCTTTGTCCGCCCCTTCGCTTTGCAGCGACTTAATCATGGTTCTGGCAATACCCTGTCCACGGAAGGCGGGATCGACAAACAGATCCTCCAGATAGCAGATCGGCGTGGTAACCCAGGTTCCCTCATGAAGAACACAGATAGCGAAGCCGACCACCGCATCATCCACCACCGCGACTCTACCCAATACAGACGAGTTTACATCCAGCATCCGCTGCCAGGTGTATTCGGTCACCTCTTCCGGCTGCGGGCTACCGTAAAAACGAGTGTAGCCTTGCCAAAGCTGAAGCCATTCGGCTTTGTCGTGGGGCCGTACTTCCCGGATATCGATGACCATGAGAGTTTCCTTACAGATGAATGCATTAGCCTGCGAATATTGGCAGGAGATATGAGTTGAGGTCATTATTTTCCTGCGCAGATATTTGTTCAAGCGCTTCGGCCATAATTCTCCTGCTGTTCGGAACGATTTGGCACTAAAAAGCCGTATGCAGAGGAGCCACTGACCGGCTGTTACAGGTTAGTATAATAGTATGTTGTAACTAATAAAAATCCTGCACAACCCGGCCGCAGCCGGGTGTATAGATGGACTATCAGCAAAGAGGTTTGACGGCGTCGCGCATACCGCAGGTCAGGATAGCGTCAAGGTCGGCAGTCACCAGCTCCACCAATCCCGGGATCTGGCTCAGATCCTGCTGCCAGTGATCCGCCACGCTGAGCACGGCGGTGACCAGCTCGCGAATGCTCATCTGGCCATCGCGATGGCGGGCCCACAGCGTTTGATAGCGCGATATCCAGTCGGCGTCATCCTGTACTGGATAGCTCTCACCATCCCGCTCTCCCCGGTAAAAGGCGATCAGCGCCGCCAGGGCAAAGGTCAGACGCGGCGGCAGCGCGCCATGCGCTTTCTGCCCCGCCAGCAGCTGCGGCAGAATACGGGTGCGGTACTTGGTCATGCCGTTGAGCGCAATCGAGAGCAGCTGATGTTTAATATAGGGATTACGGAAGCGCCCTGTCACGGCGCTGGCGAATGACACCAGCTCATCGCGCGGCAGATCCAGCACCGGAATAATCTCGTCATAAATCGCTTTTTCGACAAACGCGCAAATCTCCGCATCGTTCATCGCCTCACCCACGGTGTCGATCCCGGCCTGGAAGGCCACCGGCACCAGCGCGGTGTGCGCCCCGTTAAGGATCGCCACTTTGCGTTCTTTATACGGCTTGATATCGTCCACAATGCGCACATTCAGCGGCAGTTTATCGAGACGCAGCTCGGCCTTCAGCGAGGCAGGTCCCTGGATAACGAACAGGTAGAAATGCTCAGCGGTATCAAGGAAAGCATCTTTATAGCCGGTCTGCGCCTCGAGAGCCGCCACTTCATCACGCGGATAGCCGGTCACAATGCGATCCACCAGCGTCGAACAGAAGGTATTCGCTGAGGTCAGCCAGGTGATAAATGCCTGCGGCAGTTCCCATTCGCTAGCATAGCGCAGCACCAGCGCCTGCAGCGCCTCGCCGTTATAATCGATCAGCTCGCAGGGAATAATCACCCATCCCTTGTCGGCCGCACCGGCGAAATGTTGGTAACGCTCAAACAACAGACGGGTCAGTTTCGCCGGATAACTGACCGGCGGCGCGTCGTCAAACCGATCCCCGGCATGGTAGCTGATGCCCGCCTCGGTGGTGTTGGAGAAGACAAACCGCATCTCCGGGTTATGCGCCAGGCGTAAAAAAGCGTCGAAGTCTGCGTAAGCGCTGATCTCCCGGTTGACCGAGCGGATAAGACGCGCATCGCTGACCGCTTCGCCCTGCTCGTTCAGGCCGCGAATAATAGTCGTGTACAGGCCATCCTGGGTGTTCAGCGAAGGCGGAAAATCTGTGGCGATAGGCCGCACGACCACGATGCCCGCATTCAGGTCGGTATGCTCGTTGAGCAGGTCGATCTGCCAGTCAACGAATGCGCGCAGGAAGTTACCCTCCCCAAACTGGATGATACGGTCAGGGTACTGCGCGCCGGGGAAATCACGACGGTTTAAAGTTTTCACAATGGGTTCCCTCTAATAGTAGTCATACAACCTGAGTAATTGGTCCAATAAGTTATCAGGTTTTGCTACCAGTGAAACCCTGTTTTGATCAAAGCAATCTGCAATAGCGGCCGTCAGGGCAGAAACTTATAGAATAGTGAGGTGGCAGTCATTTCGCCGTCGGGCATCAGCGCATAGCGCGGAATTTCCCCCACTTTTTCCCAGCCGCAGCGGGCATAGAACTGTTCCGCCCCGCTGCCGGTCGCCGTGTCCAGCACCAGCACCGTCTTCCTTTCCCGCCGGGCAATGCGCTCCAGTTCGCTCATTAACGCCTGGGCGATCCCCTGGCGGCGGACATTTTGGTGAACCAATAATTTGGCGACATCCGCTCGATGGGGCTGGTTTTCCGGTTGACTGGTGATAAGTTGCACGGTGCCAACGGGACGTTCCTCCGCGTCGAAGGCGGCCAGCACAATGCGCTCCCCGGCCGCCACGCTGTCGGCAGTGCGTTGCCAGAACGTTATCGCCGTTTGCGGCGCGAAAGGCAGCATAAAGCTCACCGAGGCGCCGCCGTTGACACAGCTTGCCAGGATCTCGCTTAATGCCGGGAGGTCATGGAGAATATCGTCACGCGAGAGCGTGCGCAGTGAAAAGGATGTGGTCATAAAAGCTCCCTGTTATCGACCACATCACTATGTTTTTAACCAAAAATTAGCACAAGTAGGATCCCGATAGGATTTTCTTATGGCGCGCTTTCGGTCAGCGTCGGCATACAAATTTGGTTACGACCGCTCTGTTTGGCTTTCACCATCTCATCGTCCGCCGCCAACAGCAGCTGGTTAAACAGCTCGGTGATGCGGGCGTGGCCTACCTCGCGCGTCTCCAGTCCCAGACTGATGGTCAGGTGGATCGGGTTCTGGCCCAGGCCGAAAGGCTGCGACTCCACCCCGTGACGGATCTTTTCCGCCAGCAAATAGCCCTGCTGGGCGCTGTCGACGACGGCGGCCACCGCAAACTCTTCGCCGCCGATACGGGCCACCATCCCCTGCTCACCCACCAGCTGTCGAACCTGCTGGGCAAACTGGGTCAGCACGCAATCGCCGCCTTCATGGCCCAGAGCATCATTCACCCGTTTGAAGCCATCGATATCCAGCACCATCACCGTCAGCAGCTTATCCGCCGGCAGCGTCTGACGCTTCAACGCTTCGCTCAGTCCGGAACGAGAATAGACGCGGGTCTGAAAGTCAAAATCGGCGCGCAGGGCCAGCTGCTTCACCAGCGTGTTAATCGCTTCGACACTGGATGCGACAATCACCGGGCTAATCAGCATGGCGGCAATTCCGAGGCGGGTGGAGAACAGCTGCCACGGCTGCATTCGCGCATCTGGCGAAAAGTGAATTAACGAATTAGCGACCAGCAGTATTTCGCCGATGCCAGTGAGAAAAGTCAGCAGACAGGTCAGCGGCAGCGGATAGCGTACAGCGCACCAGATCAAAGCCGGTAACGGGAAGGTAATGCTGCCCGCGCCGCCTACCGCCACGCCAAGCGCAATTGACAGGACCAGCGCCAGCACCGGCAGCAGCTGGCGAAAGCGAAAACCGCTTAATGCCGAAGGCAGCGTCAGGGTCAGAATAAAGGGCAGGATTAATACCGCCGTTGAGAACTGTTCGCTAAACCAGTCCGCCAGCTGGGGAACGAAGGTGGCGCGTTCAACATCCACCGACCCCAGCGCGCCGACCGCTGCGCACAGTAAGGCGGCTAACAGGCAGAAACAGAATAAATTAAGCGCGTTTATCGGGCCCGGCATGGAGTCGGCGCGACGTTTATCCCACAGCACCAGCTGCGCCAGCGTCACAATAAAGACAATATTGGAAAAGTTAATCAGCAATGAGGCAAAGCCCATACCCCAGCGCGAGGTTAATCCGTCATAGACCAGCATTGCCGCAAAACAGACGGCATAAAAATAGCTGCGGTTAAGCCATACATAGCGTGCAAAAATCCCGGCCATCACTGCATTGAGCGGCCAGAAGAAAGAGAGCTCCTGCACCAGACGCAGCATAGCGCCAAGAAAATGCAGCAGTAGCGTTAACGTAAATAAGACCAATGCATCGCGCACGGGTTGTTCTTCACGAAACAGCGTAAATGACCGAATCGACAGTGAAGACATTCAGTAATTATCCGTCTAATTGTTTCAGGAAATTATTATGTTAATAGTTAGTTAGCGGATTATCATAACATGAGAATATTTATCAGGCATACTCCGGCGCCGATCAAATGCAAATTAGCGCACAGACGGCGCATTCATTTGTAGCACCAGCCAGCGGTGGATGACCTGCACGATATAGTCCTGCTCCGGCTCGCTCAGCGCGCGGCCGTGGGGAATGGCATGCCATTTTTCCAGGCAGCCGCGACAGCAGGTAGCGGTCGCGTGCTGGGCGATAAACACCGGGTGACCGCGCATCGGCGTCTGCTTGCCATCATTGATCGGCGCAGCGGGCGCCAGCCGCTGGCGAATAAAGTCTGCGGCATGCCGATCGATAACCTCCGGTCCCTTATCGAGACAATATTGCCGCTCTTTCCCCCCCAGACGGAAGCGTGAGCGAAACGTCGAGCGCGCCAGGCGCGCAAACAAGCGATCCTGATCGACCATCAGAACACCGACCTCCCCATCCGCTGAGTCAGTTTTTCCAGTATCGCCACGCCGGCCAGCGAGTTCCCGGCGTCGTCAAGCTCCGGGCTCCACACGGCGATCGCCATCTCCTGCGGGACAATCGCCACGATCCCGCCGCCGACGCCCGATTTCGCCGGCAGGCCAACGCGCCAGGCGAATTCACCGGCGTTCTGGTACATGCCGCTGGTCATCATCAGGGCATTAACCTGGCGGGACTGGATGGGCGCAATAACCGGCGCGTCGAGATGCGGGGCAATGCCGCGGTCGGCGAGAAACAGAAAGGTTCGCGCCAGCTCAACGCAGCTCATCTCCAGCGAACAGTAGTGGAAATAGTTCTGCAGCACGGTGGCGACGTCGTTATGGAAGTTACAAAAGGATTTCATCAGCCAGGCGATGGCGGCGTTGCGCGCCGAATGCTCAAACTCTGAGCGAGCTACCACCGGATCGTAGGCGATATCGGCCACGCCGCTCAGACGGCGGACAATCTCCAGCATCCGCTGACGCGGGGCGCTGAGCCGGCTCTGCAGCATGTCGCAGACCACCAGTGCCCCGGCGTTGATAAACGGGTTGCGCGGTTTGCCCTGCTCGATCTCCAGCTGCAGAAGCGAGTTAAAGGGCTGGCCGGAAGGATCTTTCCCCACCCGCTGCCAGATCTCCTCCTCCTGATAGTGGTTCATGGCCACCACCAGGCTCAATACCTTGGAGATTGACTGGATGGAAAAACGTTCATGGGCATCGCCAGCGGCAAAGTGCTGACCGTCCACCGTACTGATCGCGATACCAAGCTTGTCGCCGCTGACGCTGGCCAGCGCCGGAATATAATCCGCCACTTTTCCGCGGCCAATCAGCGGCCTGATTTCTGCCAGAATGGCTTCCAGCATTGCATTATTGATAACCGTCGCCACACGCGGCTCCTTGCCCACCATCAAAATTCGGTGGGCGAGTATAGCAGACGTGGACGACGGTCGTCAGGGGCTAACGTTGATTAGCGACGGTCTTTCCAGACGGTCTGCGCATTACAGAACTCGTGCAGGCCAAAATGCGACAGCTCGCGGCCAAAACCGCTCTTCTTCACGCCGCCGAAGGCCACGCGGGCGTCGCTGGCGCAGTAGCCATTGAGGAAGACGCCGCCGCACTCCAGCTCGCGGGCAAAGCGCTGGGCCTGCGCCTCGTCGGTGGTATAGACCGTGGCGGACAGGCCAAACTCGCTGTCGTTGGCGAGGGCCAGTGCATGGTCAGCGTCGCGAGCGGTGGTCAGGGTTGCTACCGGACCAAACAGCTCCTGACGAAAGCCGGTCATCCCGGCGGTGACGTTGCCCAGCACCGTTGGCGCATAGTAGTTGCCCGCCCCTTCGATTTTTTCCGCGCCCAGCAGCAGAGTCGCTCCTTCATCAAGGGTCGCCGTTACCTGCTGGTGCAGTTCATCGCGTAAATCGAACCGCGCCATCGGTCCGACGTAGTTTTGCTCATCGCGCGGGTCGCCCATCTTCAGCGCTGCCACGGCGTCGACAAATTTGCGGGTGAAGGCCTCGGCAATGCCGGCTTCGAGAATAAAGCGTTTCGACGCCGCACACACCTGGCCGCTGTTCTGATAGCGGCCGGTGACGGCGGCTTTCACCGCTTCATCGAGATCGGCATCGTTGAGCACGATAAAGGGATCGGATCCTCCCAGCTCAAGCACGCATTTCTTCAGCGCCGCGCCCGCCTGGGCGCCAATCGCCTTCCCGGCGCGGACGCTGCCGGTGACGGTCACCGCCGCGATGCGGTCGTCATTGATAATCTGCGAAACGCCGTCATTAGTGGCGTTCACCCAACCAAATACACCATCCGGCAGGCCGGCGGCGGCAAAAATCTCGCCCAGCAGACGGGCGCTGCCCATCACGTTCGGGGCATGCTTCAGCAGATAGCTGTTGCCGGCCAGCAGGATCGGCACCGCGCCGCGCATCACCTGCCAGACCGGGAAGTTCCACGGCATCACCGCCAGTATGGCGCCCAGTGGACGATACTCAATTACCGCCTGGTTATTTTCCACCAGGGTAGCTTCCGTCGCCAGCATCGCCGGGCCGTGTTCAGCGTACCAGTCGCAGAGGTTGGCCGATTTCGCCACCTCGCCGCGCGCCTGAGCGATCGGCTTGCCCATCTCAAGGGTGATCATCTGGGCCACCTCTTCGCCACGGGCGCGCAGCGCGGCCCCGATGCGGCGCAGGGCATCGGCGCGGTCGGCAAGCGGCGTCTGACGCCACTGGCGATAGCCCGCCGCGGCGAGCGTGATCGCCGCGTCGACCTCGCGTTCGCTGGCCCACGGCAGCGAGGAGACCACCTCACCGGTAGTCGGATTGACGGAGACGGCGTGCGTTGCAGATAAATTCATCATTATTCTCTCTCGTTGCTTGCGAAGTGTCCGTATTCTGGCTTACCTTTCCATTCATTGAAAATGAATAATATTAAGCAACGCATTCACAAAAGAAGAATACCATGGACCTGACTCAGCTAGAGATGTTTAACGCTGTCGCCAGCACCGGCAGCATTACCCAGGCGGCGCAGAAAGTGCATCGCGTGCCGTCCAACCTCACCACCCGCATCCGCCAGCTGGAGGCCGACCTCGGCGTTGAGCTGTTTATCCGCGAGAACCAGCGCCTGCGCCTGTCGCCTGCGGGACACAGCTTTTTGCGCTATAGCCAGCAGATCCTCGCCCTGGTGGACGAGGCGCGAATGGTGGTGGCGGGCGACGAACCCCAGGGGCTGTTTTCACTTGGTTCGCTGGAGAGCACCGCGGCGGTACGGATCCCCAGCACTCTGGCCCACTTTAATCAGCGCTACCCGAAAATTCATCTGGCGCTCTCAACCGGCCCTTCCGGGACGATGATCGACGGCGTACTGGAAGGCGCCCTGAGCGCCGCGTTTGTCGACGGCCCGCTGGTGCATCCGGGCCTGGAGGGGCTGCCGGTGTTCCCTGAAGAGATGATGATCGTCGCCCCCTACGGCCACGCACCCATCACCCGCGCCAGCGAAGTGAACGGGGCCAACGTCTACGCCTTTCGCGCCAACTGTTCCTATCGCCGGCATTTTGAGAGCTGGTTTCATGCCGACAGAGCGACCCCGGGCAGGATCCACGAGATGGAGTCTTACCACGGGATGCTGGCCTGCGTCATCGCCGGCGCCGGCCTGGCGTTGATCCCGCGCAGCATGCTGGAGAGTATGCCCGGCCATCAGCAGGTTTCCGCCTGGCCGCTGGCCGAAGAGTGGCGCTGGCTCACCACCTGGCTGGTGTGGCGCCGGGGCGCCAAGACCCGCCAGCTGGAGGCGTTTATAGCGCTGCTGAACGAAGATCGGCAAACAGTGGTTTCTCCATAAACACGCTGAGCGGATCGGGTTGATACGGCGCAAACGCGCAGCGGGTCTGGTAGCCGTTGCGCGTGTAGAGGGCGATGGCCGCATGCTGATGGATACCGGTCTCCAGGCGCAGGGTATGGCAGTCGCGCTGACGCGCTTTCGCTTCCAGCGCCGCCAGCAGCTTTTCTCCCAGCTGCTGGCCGCGGTGCTGGGGATCGATATAGACCCGCTTCATCTCGCCAAAGCCTTCCTCACTGAGAACAATAGCCCCGCAGCCAACGGCCTCGCCCTGCGGGCTGCGGATCGCCAGGGCGATGACCGTCTGCGGCGGCAGCTGGCTAAGGTCCAGCAGGTGGTTGCTCTCCGCCGGGTAGAGGGTCTCCTGCCAGGCGTCGAGGGCGGCAATCAGGGCGATAAATTCGGCGTCGGTAGGGGCGATGTCGGTGATGGTGTACATAGGTGAGCTCCTTTTTTACCCCACTGTAGCGCGGCCGGCGGCTTTTCCCGACATAGCATTAACTTATATTGCCGCCCGCCTATTGCGCTAACCAACTGAAACACAGTAATTTTATCCCCTGCTGTTCGTACTTGAGATCTGAATATGCACACCAAAGCCCGTAAAGTGATGATTATTGGCGCCGGCAATGTCGGCGCGTCGGCGGCCTACGCCCTGCTCAACCAGAGCATTTGCGAGGAGCTGATCCTCGTCGACCTTAACCAACAGCGCGCTGAGGCCCACGCTCAGGACCTGAGCGACGCCGCGGCCTACCTGCCGGGGATGATGACCATCTCCACCCGCGAGGCCAGCGACTGCGCCGATGTCGATATCGCGGTGATCACCGTCTCCGGCGGCGCGCTGCGCCCCGGCCAGAGCCGGCTGGATGAACTAACCTCCACCGCGAAGATTGTGAAGAGCATTGTGCCGACGATGATGGCCAACGGATTTAACGGCATCTTTCTGGTGGCCACCAACCCCTGCGACATCATCACCTGGCAGGTATGGCAGCTTTCCGGCCTGCCGCGCAGCCAGGTGCTGGGCACCGGCGTCTGGCTGGATACCACCCGCCTGCGTCGCCTGCTGGCGCAGGAACTGGAGATTGGCGCCCAGAGCATCGACGCCTTTATCCTCGGCGAGCATGGCGATACCCAGTTTCCGGTGTGGTCGCACTCCTCGGTATATGGCACGCCAATCGCCGACCTCTACCAGCAGCGCACCGGCCTGCCGCTCGATCGCGAGGCGATGGCTGACAAAGTGCGCAAGCTGGGATTTGAGATCTACGCGGGTAAAGGTTGCACCGAATATGGCGTGGCAGGGACCATCGCCGAGATCTGCCGCAATATCTTCACCGGCAGCCACCGCGCGCTGGCGGTCTCCTGCATTCTTGACGGCGAGTACGGGGTCAGCGGCGCGGCGGCTGGGGTGCCGGCGGTGCTGGCCCAGGGTGGCGTGAAGCAGATCATCGAACTGCAGCTGGCCGGCGAAGAGCAGGCGAAGTTCAGCCAGTCGATCGCGGTGATCAAGGCCAATATCGCCCGTCTGCCCTGACGGCAGCCTGCGAGTCAGTCGGCAATGATCAGCTGCGGGGAAAGGGTCTCCAGCGCCTCGCGGGTTTTATCCGGCAGGTGGGCGTCGGTGACGATATCGGTCAACGACGCCAGCGGAGCGATGTTGAACAGTGACCAGGCGCCGTATTTGGAGCTGTCCGCCAGCAGGATACGCCGCCGGGCATTGGCCATCAGATCGCGCTTCAGGGCGGCCTTTTCCTCCGTCGGGGCGGTGATCCCCTTCTCAAGGTCCCAGCCGTTGCAGCTGACGAAGGCGAGATCGGGCCAGATGGTCTGCAGCAGGCGGCGGCCGTGATCGCCGATGCACGACTGGCTGCTGTCATCGATGCGCCCGCCGATAATCGTCACTTCGATCTGCTTAAATTCCGATAGGAACAGCGCGATATGTAAATCGCTGGTGATCACCCGCAGCGGCAGATGGGTGATCTGCCGCGCCAGCTCAATCATGGTGGTGCCGGCGTCAAGCACAATGGCGTCGCCGGCTTTCACCAGCGCTGCCGCCGCACTGGCGATAGCCTGCTTCTCAAGCGGACTGCGCTGGGCTTTCTCCAGCGTCGTCGGCTGGGAAGGAATAAACCGGTTCAGCGTCACCCCGCCGTGCGTTCGGCTGATCACCCCTTCCTGATCGAGTTTGATCAGGTCGCGGCGAATGGTGGCCGGCGAGGCGTTGGTCGCCGCCACCAGCTGGTCGACTGTCACCAGATTATGGCTTTTCAGGAAGTCCATAATCTGCTCTAACCGGTTATATCCCTTCATGTTATTCCTGCGCGATGTGCATGGCGAGCTCAATGGAGGTTGCCATGCTCTCAGACTTCGCTTTACCTGTCCAGGCAATATCAAACGCAGTGCCATGATCCGCGGAGGTACGGATAAACGGCAGCCCGGCCGTAATATTCACCCCGTCATAGAATCCCAGCAGCTTCAGCGGAATATGCCCCTGGTCGTGATACATCGCGACTACCATGTCGTACATGCCTTCGTGACACTGCATAAACACCGTGTCCGGCGGACAGGGGCCGGTCACCTCCACTCCCTTCGCCCGCATGGCGGCGACCGCCGGGGCGACGATACGGATCTCTTCATCGCCAAACAGGCCGTTCTCCCCGGCGTGCGGGTTAACGCCGGCGACCGCGATGCGCGGACGCGGATAGCCGACGCGGCGCAGAAAGCGATCCGCCACGCCAATCACCGTCTCAATCCGCGGCTGGTTGAGGGTATCGAGGAACTGGCGCAAGGAAATATGGGTAGTGATATGGATAACCTTAAGCTTCTCGGTATAGAGCACCATGGCGTAATCGGTAGTCTGCGTCAGGTGGGCCAGCAGTTCGGTATGGCCGGGATAAGCGTGCCCGGCGAGATGCAGCGCCTCTTTATTCAGCGGCGCGGTAGCGATGGCCGCGACCGCGCCCTCCAGCGCCAGCGCGGTCGCCCGCCTGATGCAGCGAAACGCGAGATCCCCTGCCTGGGCCTGGACTTCGCCAGGGCGCAGCCCCTGCGGGTCGCTGAGTGGTTCATCAATGACGTTGATGGTCGCTGGGGAAAAACTCGCCTCGGCGGGATGGTCAATGATGCGCAGCTCCGCCCGCGGCGTGATATTTAGCGCCAGGATCCGCCGCAGCGTCTGCGCGCAGCCCACCACCACCACCGGCGCGCCGCTCAGCGCCCCCTCGGCGAGGGATTTGATAATAATCTCCGGACCAATCCCTGCCGGGTCGCCCATTGTCACTGCAATCATCTTAGACACTCAGTTTCTCCTCAATAAAATTCACAACATGTAACAGCGTGGTGTCGGTGCCGAATCCTCCGGCTTTGGTCATCACCGGCCGCGACCAGCGGCCGCCGAGAAAATGCCCGTATGGAACGCACTCCGCCACCCGGCCGCGGATCTGAAACCCTGTGGCGCCGAGCGCGTGCGCGACGGCGATGGCCACATCGCCGCCGGAAAGATACAGCGCGCCAGGGGAAGACTGCGCCACCGCCTGCGCCGTGACGTCGGCAAGCCAGGCGCAGATGTGCTCCCCGTAGGCGGCGCGGCTGAGGCCGCGTTCACGGCACCGGGCTTCAATCCCTTGCCGGACGGCGTGATTCGGGCGGGTGGTCACCACGCAGTGCTGGCCCTCGCGCAGCGCCCCGGCGATCCGTGAAGCTTCCTCCTTTGGCGATCCGCTAAAGGCCTGTTCGACATCAATTTCAATCACCCGTACTCGGGAATGGACCTGCAGCGCAGCAACCTGACGCTGCGCCATCTCGCTCATCGAACCGACCACCGCCAGCAGCGGGCCCTGCTCGCTGCGGCGCAGGCGGCGAGCCAGCGCCTCGCAGAGACCCGCCGAGCCGACCAGCAGGGTCTCCCGCGCATGGGGCGCAACGGCGTCGATCACCTGGTCCAGATGGCTGTCTTCCCAGGCGTCGACAATCAACACTCGCTTCTCCTCGCCCGCCGTCGCTAATGCCGCCGGAAGCTGGCCAGCGTTCAGGGTCAGACAGGGAAGACGGCTCTGCATAGCGATAATTTCGCTAATCTCCGCCCGGCTCACCGGCGTTTTCGGATCGCTGGCAAATTCGGTCTGATCGAGGGGCACGCCATGCACATAGCAGCGCCCGTCCCGGGTATGCCGCCCGGCTGCCGGATAAGCCGGGGCCACCACCGCCATCCGGCAGCCTTGCGCCGCCATCATTGCCTCCAGTTCGCCGCCGGGATTACCGCGCAGCGTGGAGTCGATCTTCTTTACCTGCCAGTGCGGGACGAATGTCGCCGCGCCGCGCAGCAGAGCGGCGACCTTGTCCGCCGCCGCCGCGGCGGTCATCGCCCTGCTGTCGCTGTTGAGAATTAATGCCCGGGCGGTTGATGGCTGTCCGGCGGTGAAGGCCACTTCCACCGACATACCCGCCTCCGCCAGGCTGACCCCGGCGTCATTGGCCCCGGTAAAGTCATCCGCCAGCACCAGCACTCTGTTATTGCCGTCGTTCATTGTCCTGCCTTGTAGTCGATAAAATCTTAAATTGATTATATTCAATCATATTTGATTAAATGTGAGCAAGCTCAAGTTATTAAGCTGCCGTATAAATTATAACTTTTCCCCATCAGACGAGTGGCAAGATTTATGAATGATTGAATTCAATCAATTACTACCAAGGAGAAACGCGTGGCGACGATACACAGCACAATCATCAGCGGGGCTGGCGCCTCATCGGCCCTGCTCCCGCTGCTGGCCGGTAAAACCTCAATCCTGCTGGTGACCGACAAGAACGTCGGGGCGCTGGAGGCAACCCAGGCGATTCATCGCCTGCTGGCGGCTGAAGGACGTGAAGTTGAGGTCATTGACAGCGTGCCAGCTGAGCCCAACCATCACGATGTTACGCAGATCGTCAGCCAGCTGGGCGCCAGCCAGCCGCAGATGGTCGTTGGTATCGGCGGGGGGAGCGTACTGGATGTAGCAAAACTGCTGTCAGTACTTCTGCACCCTGAGGCGCCCTCGCTGACGTCCCTGCTGGCAGGCGAGCAGCCGCAACGACGAATTTGCTCATTGTTAATCCCGGCCACCGCGGGCACCGGATCCGAAGCGACGCCGAACGCCATTCTGGCGATCCCCGAGCAGCAGACGAAGGTGGGGATCATCTCCCCGGTGCTGCTTCCGGACTATGTCGCCCTGCTGCCGGAGCTGACCACCAGCATGCCGCCCAGCATCGCGGCGTCGACCGGAATCGATGCTCTGTGTCATCTGCTGGAGTGCTTTACCTCCACCGTCGCCAACCCGGTGAGCGATAACGCGGCGTTAATCGGTTTACACAAGCTGGTACGCCATATCGAGCGTTCGGTAAATCAGCCGCAGGATCTGACGGCGAAGCTGGAGATGCTCTGGGCCTCGTGGTACGGCGGCGCAGCGATCAACTATGCCGGCACTCACCTGGTGCATGCGCTCTCCTATCCGCTTGGCGGTACCTGGCACCTGCCGCACGGGGTGGCCAACGCCATTCTGCTGGCGCCCTGCATGCGGGTGGTCCGCCCTCACGCGGTGGCGAAGTTCGCTCAAGTCTGGGACCTGATCCCCGATGCAGATCGCACGCTCAGCGCGGAAGAGAAATCCCATGCGCTGGTCGCATGGCTGGCGGCGCTGGTCAAACGACTGCCGCTGCCGGACAACCTGGCCGCGCTAGGCGTGCCTCAGGAGAGTATTTCCGCCCTCAGCGCAGCGGCGCAAAACGTCAAACGCCTGATGAACAATGCCCCATGCAGCGTCAGCCGCGAAGAGATCGCGGCCATCTACCAAACGCTGTATCCAGAACATGCCTAACAGGAGAAAGTTAAATGAGGAAAGCTATTAGCGGCGTACTCACCGCCATTGTCACTCCCTTTACCGCCGAGGGAGCGCTTAACCTGCCGGCGCTACGCCAGCAGGTGCAGCGCCAGCTCGCCGCAGGCAACGGTATTTTCTGCGGCGGCACCAACGGCGAGTTTTTTGTCCTCAATGAGGAAGAGAAGATCGCCGTCGCCAGAACCTGCGTGGAAGAGGCGGCCGGTCGCGCGCCGGTGGTGGCCCATATTGGGGAGGTTTCCACCCGGGAGACGCGCCGGCTGGGCCAGCAGATCGCCCGCCTCGGAGTTGACGCGGTATCGGCCATTACCCCGTGGTTCGTGCCCTTGAAGCAGGAAGAGCTGATTAACCACTATACGGCGATCGCCGACGCGCTGAGCGTCCCGCTCTTTCTTTACAACATTCCCGCCCGCACCGGGAACACTATTGCCCCGGAGACCGCGCGCCAGCTGGCCCGCCACGAGAATATCGTCGGCATTAAGGATAGCGCCGGCAGCTACGACAGCCTGAAAGGCTTTCTCGACGCGGTGCGCGATATCGACGGTTTCGACGTTCTGAACGGGCCGGACTCGCTTATCCATCAGGGATTTGTCGACGGCTGCTCGGCCTGCATCTCGGGGCTTGCCAACGTCGCCCCCGCTGAAATTAACGCCATCTGGTCGCGCTTTCACGCCGGGGATATCGCCGGATCGCGCCAGGCCCAGGAGCAGGTAACGGGCCTGCGCACCGATCTGTATAAAGTGGCGTTCTCACCTGCGGCGGTGAAGAAAGCCCTGCAGCTAATGGGTCACGAGGTGGGCGACAGCCGCTACGCGGTGCAGTTTAGTGACCACCAGCTGCAGCAGATTAAAAATATCATTAACACCTACCTTCACTAATTTACGTATCCGCCCCGGCCATCACTGGCTGGGGCAAGGTCTTGTATTTGCGACGCTCATTGTCGCCAGTAAACAGGAAACGGTTATGAAAGTAATTTGCACCTCGCCCTCATTCGCCAAATACGACGATGCGCCCATTTCGGCACTGAAAGAGGCCGATCTTGAACTGGTCATGTTGCCTGCCGATGCCTCTATAGAGATGCTGGCTCAGCATCTGCCTGATGCCATAGCGATGATTGTCGCCTTCACCGACATCAATGAATCGCTGCTGGCAAAGGCCCCGAGGTTAAAAATTGTCTGCAAACACGGCGTTGGTGTGGATAACATCGATCTTAACGCTACACGTCAGCGCAAAATTTTTGTCACTAACGTTCCTGATGCCAACAAGCATGCGGTGGCCGATTTTGCTTTTGGCTTAATTCTCAATACTGCCCGCCAGATTTATCAGGCAATCAGTGAAACGAAAGCAGGCAACTGGCCTCGTATTTTTGCCACTGATGTATATGGCAAAACCCTGGGGATCGTCGGTTTAGGCCATATCGGTAAGGAAGTGGCGCGACGTGCGCGCGGATTCAATATGCGAGTGCTCGCGACCGACGCCTGGCCAGACAGAGAATTTGCACAACAACACCAGATTGAATATGTCTCACTGGATACCCTGACGGCGCAAAGTGATTTTATTAGCCTGCATACCCCTTTAACCCCGGAAACTGAAAATATGTTTAATGCCGCCCGGCTACAGCAGATGAAATCAGGGGCATTCCTGATCAATGTTTCCAGAGGCGGTATTGTTGATGAACAAGCGTTGTATGAAGCACTAAAATCAGGACACCTCGCCGGAGCCGCAGCTGACGTTTTTCTCGAGGAACCTTGCGCTACGCACCCTTTATTTACCCTGGCGAATTTTGCGCCAACATCTCATATTGCTGGATATACGGATGGCGCAATTAGCAATATTAGCGCGCGCTGCGTCAACAATATTATTACCTCCGTCTGTCGTGGTGAACGACCTGAAAACATTATGAATTCGCTGTAAATAACGAGGTGGGAAGCATGCCATTCCCACCAATATAACGAACATCTACTTAGAGCCGAATATATGAACACGACAGCTAACACTACTCGTATTCGCTGGTGGATAGCCGGGTTAATGTGGTTGGCTATTGCCATCAACTATATCGACCGGACAGTATTATCTGCCGCAGCCCCACATTTAATCGATGAACTGAAACTCGACCCCGAAATGATGGGGTTTATCATGGCGGCTTTTTTTTGGTCATACTCGTTATTACAGATCCCCGCCGGGTGGTTCGCCGATCGTTTTGGTCAGAAAAAAGGTCTTGGTTTAGCCGTCGCCTGGTGGTCAATTGCCACCTCGATGATGGGTGTTGCCACGGGTTTTAAATCACTTCTGGCACTGCGTCTGGCTTTAGGTGTTGGCGAGGCCGCCGCCTACCCCAGCAACGCAGGGATCGCCGCACGCTGGTTTCCGGATAAAGAACGTGCCACCGTATCCGGACTCTTCGATAGTGCGTCAAAATTTGGCGGGGCGATTGCCATGCCGCTTATCGTCTGGATGATCTACACCTTTGACTGGCGACTGACCTTTTTGATTATCGGCAGTGTGGGCATTTTATGGGTTATCGCCTGGTATTTTATCTATGCTGAAAACCCGGAAGAACACAAACGCATCAGTCCTTCAGAAGTGCGTATTATTCGTGATGGCCAAAAACAACATCACGGCGACAAAACTGTATTGCCCATGAAATGGTATAAGCTCTTGCGTTATCGTAACATTTGGGCAATGTGCATCGGCTTTTTTACCATCAATTATACCTCCTATTTTTTTATTACCTGGCTCCCTACTTACCTGGTAAAAGAAAAAGGTATGGATTTTATTAAAATGGGAATGGTAGCCGCTCTGCCTTTATTATGCGGGATGGTTATTGAAGTTTTTGCTGGCTGGGCCTCGGATCGTCTGGTACATAAGAAAGTACTGTCTCTAACAGCGACCCGTAAACTGTTTTTGACTATCGGCTTGCTTATGGCACTTTGTATCGGCTTTGCACCATTTACCGACTCTGTGTTTATGACCGTCTTTCTCTTGTGTGTCGCAAAATCAGGCACGACGGTCGCCGCATCGCAGGTTTGGGCCTTACCGGGTGATGTTGCACCCAAAAATAGCGTCTCAATTGTCGCTGGGCTGCAAAATACGGTTTCGAATATGGGAGGCGCAGTCGGTCCGATCATTACGGGTGCGATCGTTGCTGCGACAGGCTCATTCAACTGGGCACTGATTTTCTCGGCCATTCTTGTCGTTATCGGGATAATCAACTACCTGTTCCTGATGGGTAAAATTGAACCTATCAATGACAAAGGTGGAAAATCACCCGTCCTTAATGCCGCAGAACAACATTAAGTCCAATCCGCCCGGTAGAGGACGCCACCGGGCGTAAACACATTGTTAACCTCGCAGGTAAACCGTTCCGCGCATATAGGTGGTGGCCTGGCCGCTAATCAGCACACGGTCGCCCTGCCACTGGCAGCGCAGGTCGCCGCCGCGAGCGGAGACCTGGCGCGCCATCATGGTGGTTTTCCCCAGCTTTTCGCCCCACCAGGGGATCAGCATGCTATGGGCGGAGCCGGTGACCGGATCTTCCGGCACCCCTTCTCCCGGGCAGAAGAAGCGGCTGACAAAGTCATACTCTTCATCCGGCGCGCTGACGCAGATCATTTTGCCAAGCGTTCGCAGCCGCGCCATATCCGGTCGCACCGCTTCAACCTGCTGGCGATCCGCCAGCACCACCAGATAATCGCGCCCTTCCCGAACTTCAACGGCGGCCTCGAGTCCCAACCCGGTCAGCAGATCCGCCGGCGGGTTTTCCACCGGAGAGGTCGACCACGCAGGGAAATCGAGCGTCAGCCAGTCGCCATTACGGGTGACCCGCAGCTCACCAACAAAACGGGTGCTAAAGAGAATCGTCGCCGAAGGATGGTCGAGATATTCGAAAATAACGTGCGCAGCGGCGAGGGTCGCGTGACCGCAGAGATTGATCTCAGCGAGTGTGGTAAACCAGCGCAGCTCATAGCCCTCGTCGGTACGGACAAAGAAAGCCGTTTCGGATTGATTATGCTGCTGGGCCATTTTCAGGAGCACATCGTCGGCTAACCACTCGCTGAGCGGGCAGACGGCCGCGGCATTGCCGCCAAAGTTTTTATCGCTGAAAGCATCGACCAGATAAAATTGAATTTCCTGCATACCCTGTCCTTACTTTTTTTACTTTCCTTCAACATGACATAAAAGCGCCCCCTTGACACTATCCATAGCAAAATTAATCGCTTAACCGCGGCCAGCCCCTTGCGATGAAATGAGACGCAGATCACAAAATGATTGTCTTTTCGCCAACAATCGTTTTAAGATCAGCGTCACATCTTTCCCTGAATCACCAGTCCAGAGCTTATGACTACGAATACGGTCTCACGCAAGGTAGCGTGGCTACGTGTCGTGACGTTGGCCATCGCCGCGTTTATTTTTAACACCACAGAGTTTGCCCCGGTCGGTCTGTTGTCGGATATTGCCGACAGCTTCGGCATGGAAACCGCCCAGGTGGGCATGATGCTGACCATCTACGCATGGGTGGTGGCGTTAATGTCGCTGCCGTTTATGCTGCTGACCAGCAAAGTGGAGCGCCGGCGCCTGCTTATCGGCCTGTTTATTCTGTTTATCGCCAGCCACGTCCTGTCGTTTTTTGCCTGGAATTTTGACGTGCTGGTGATCAGCCGCATTGGTATCGCCTTTGCGCATGCAGTGTTCTGGTCGATAACGTCGGCACTGGCCATCCGCATGGCCCCGCCGGGCAAACGGGCGCAGGCGCTGAGCCTGATCGCCACCGGTACCGCGCTGGCGATGGTGTTTGGTATTCCGATCGGGCGCATTATCGGCCAGTACTTTGGCTGGCGGATGACCTTCCTGGCGATCGGCCTCGGCGCGTTAGCCACCCTGGCCTGCCTCGTAAAACTGCTGCCGACCCTGCCGAGCGAACATTCTGGCTCGCTGAAAAGCCTGCCGGTGCTGTTCCGCCGCCCGGCGCTGGTCAGCGTGTACATTCTGACCGTGGTGGTGGTGACCGCTCATTATACCGCCTACAGCTATATCGAGCCCTTTGTCCAGACGGTAGCGGGCCTGAGCGGCAACTTTGCCACCGTACTGCTGCTGATCCTTGGCGGGGCCGGTATTATCGGCAGCATTCTGTTCGGTAAACTCGGTAACCAGCACGCGTCGGGGCTGATAAGCCTGGCGATTGCCCTGCTGCTCGCCTGCCTGCTGCTGCTGCTGCCGGCCTCGCATAACCCGCAGCACCTGATGCTGCTCAGCATCTTCTGGGGGGTGGCGATCATGATTATCGGTCTCGGCATGCAGGTGAAAGTGCTGGCCTCCGCTCCGGATGCCACCGACGTCGCCATGTCTCTGTTCTCGGGCATCTTTAATATCGGCATAGGCGCCGGGGCGCTGGTCGGCAGCCAGGTGAGTCTGCATCTTTCCATGGCCTCCGTCGGCTACGTCGGCGCCATTCCGGCGCTGGTCGCGCTGGTCTGGTCGCTGATGATATTCCGTCGCTGGCCGGTATCGCTGGAAGACCATCAGCCGCACCACTCCTGATTCCGTCGCACAAAAAAGCCCGCCGGTATCGCGCCGGCGGGCTTTTTTTCTCTGCGCATCGCGGGCGGTCAGGGATGCCAGGTCGAAATGATCTCCAGCACGCCGTTAATAATAAACTGCACGCCCATGCAGACCAGCAGAAAGCCCATCAGTCGCGAGATGGCCTCGATGCCGCCTTTGCCAACCAGACGCATAATCGCGCCGGAACTGCGCAGACAAGCCCACAGAATCACCCCTAACAGCAAAAAGATGATCGGCGGCGCCGCCAGCACCACCCACTCCGGGAAGTCCACGCCGTGCTTAACGGTCGAGGCGGAGCTAATAATCATCGCGATGGTGCCCGGACCGGCGGTGCTTGGCATCGCCAGCGGCACAAAGGCGATATTGGCGGTCGGTTCATCCTGCAGTTCTTCCGATTTGATCTTCGCTTCCATCGAATCGTGGGCTTTTTGCTGGGGAAACAGCATGCGGAAACCGATAAAGGCCACAATCAATCCGCCGGCGATACGCAGCCCAGGTATTGATATGCCGAATGTATTCATCACCACCTGACCGGCATACCACGACACCATCAGGATGGCGAAGACATACACCGATGCCATTAACGCCTGTTTATTACGCTCGGCGTTGTTCATATTACCGGCCAGGCCAAGGAACAGCGCCACGGTTGTGAGTGGATTCGCCAGCGGTAAAAGCACCGCCAGGCCGAGCCCTATTGCTTTAAACAAATCGAACATAGTTAATTAAAGTCCCGTTAATATTCATTTTTTAAGAATGGTTTCATTCCGTGAGTATATCGGCTTCAACAAATTTGACGCCAGCCTGCTGATAAATCACTTCTGCAAAAAAATAACAAGCGTTAGAAAAATCATAAAGAGTGACCCACATCGTACTTTTCCATTTTAGCAAATCGTGGCATCGGCCAATTCATAATGTTGACTTATGATTGCCTGGGCAATAGTATCACCTGCAACTAATTACTTGCCTGGGCAACCATTATGAAAAGTACCAGCGACCTGTTTAATGAAATGATCCCGCTGGGTCGCTTGATCCAGATGGTTAACCAGAAAAAAGATCGCCTGCTCAATGACTACCTCTCACCTATGGATATTACCGCGACCCAGTTTCGCGTGCTCTGCTCCATTCGTTGCGAAGTATGTATTACCCCCGTTGAGCTGAAAACCGTGCTTTCCGTCGACCCGGGCGCGATGACGCGCATGCTCGACCGCCTGGCGTGCAAAGGCTGGATTGAACGGTTACCCAACCCCGCTGACAAGCGCGGCGTGCTGGTGCAGTTGACGCCGGACGGCGCAGCCCTTTGCGAGCAGTGTCATCAGGTTGTGGGTCAGAAGTTACACCAGGAGTTAACGAAAAATCTGTCGGCGGACGAAGTCGCCATGCTTGAGCAACTGCTCAAGAAGGTCCTGCCGTAAAAATAAGAAGAGGTAAGATGATGTCCAGACGTAATAATGACGCCATCACTATCCATAGTATTTTGTCGTGGATCGAGGATAACCTGGAATCGCCCCTGTCGCTGGAAAAAGTGTCTGAGCGCTCCGGTTACTCTAAGTGGCACCTGCAACGTATGTTTAAGAAAGAGACCGGCCATTCCCTCGGCCAGTACATCCGCAGCCGCAAGCTGACGGAGATTGCGCAGAAGCTCAAGCAGAGCAATGAGCCAATCCTGTACCTGGCGGAACGCTATGGTTTCGAGTCGCAGCAGACCCTGACGCGAACGTTCAAGAACTATTTCGATGTTCCGCCCCACAAGTATCGCATAACGAATGTACCTGGCGAATCCCGCTATCTACATCCGCTAAATAACTGATGTTAATCGCCTGCACTATAAAAGACGTATTGAGGAAATCATGAAACTATTCGCTGCCGCAGCTATCGTACTCTTGTCGCTGGCCTCCAGCCTCAGCTATGCGGAGCAAAACACCACGCCGGTGCGTCAAAACCAGCGTGATACAATGATTATCCCTTCAGAACATAATGATTCGCCGTTTGATTTCAATCATATGGCGGCTGGTAATGATAAATCTGACGAACTTGGCGTGCCGTACTACCAGCAGCACGACCTGTGATGCCATTACACGCATAATTGTGTATAGCCCCGTCTCCGGGGCTTTTTTTTTATCCGCGCGCCATGCCAGGCCGCACCAAACGTAAGCCAAAGACATTAATGTAGAGCCCGGCCATAATCAGCACCGCCCCGGTGAGCTGCAGTCCGCTCAGCGTCTCCCCGAGCAGCAGCGCAGCGCTGGCCATTCCCACCACCGGCACCAGCAGCGACAGCGGCGCCACCCGCCAGGTTTCATACCGCCCCAGCAGCGATCCCCAGATGCCATAGCCGACGATAGTGGCGATAAACGCCAGATAAAGCAGCGACAGTATCGTTAGCAGATCGATGTGTTGCAGACTCGCCAGCATGGTCTGCGGGCCATCGATCAACAATGAGGCCAGCATAAACGGCAGCACCGGGATCAGCGCGCTCCAGACCACCAGCGACATGATTGGCGGCCGGCTCGCCTGGGACATGATTTTCTTGTTGAAAATATTGCCGCAGGCCCAGCTGAGCGCCGCCGCGAGGGTCAGCATAAAGCCCACCAGCGGCACATGCTCCCCGCCAAGGCTGCCCTCCACCAGCACCAGCACGCCAAAGATCGCCAGGGCGATCCCCGCCAGCTGCTTGCCCTGCAGACGTTCGCCAAAGACGAAGGCGCCAAGGATGATGGTGAAGAAGGCTTGCGCCTGCAGCACAAGGGAGGCCAGCCCGGCCGGCATACCCAGGCCGATAGCGCAGAACAGAAAGGCGAACTGACCGAAACTTATGGTCAGGCCATAGCCCAGCAGCAGGCGCAGCGGAATAGCTGGCCGGGCGACAAACAGCAGCGCCGGGAAGGCGACCAGCATAAAGCGCAGCCCCGCCAGCATCAGCGGCGGCATATTGTGCAACCCCAGCTTAATCACCACAAAGTTAAGCCCCCACACCACCACTACCAGCAGCGCCAGTAGTCCATCTTTCCTCGTCATACCCCTGCCTCTGTCGTTATTGGAATTTTTGTGAACAAAATCAAAGTAGCGAAAAAGCGGCCGCCGGGATAGATCATTATTTTTGGCAGGCCCGGAAGTGCGCCCGTCGACCGCGATGACCTGTACAAGGCGTAATGGCCGTGTTATTTGTGATCGAAGACATAAAATTATAACAACATGACAGGCAAGGAAATCATGATCACCACTCTCCGGCGCTCCACCATCACGCTGCTGGCATCGTCGTTACTGTTGACTATCGGCCGCGGGGCCACACTGCCGTTTATGACCATCTATCTCACCCGACGCTTTCAGCTGGAAGTGGATGTGATTGGCTATGCCCTGTCGCTGGCGCTGGTGGTTGGGGTGTTGTTCAGCATGGGTTTTGGCATCCTCGCTGACAGGTTCGATAAAAAGCGCTATATGGTGTGGTCAGTGCTGGTGTTTATTCTCGGCTTCAGCGCAATACCGCTGGTCAATAACGCCCCCCTGGTGGTGATCTTCTTTGCGCTGATCAACTGCGCCTACTCGGTCTTTTCCACCGTCCTGAAAGCCTGGTTCGCCGACCGGCTGACGGCAGAGAAAAAAGCGCGCATCTTCTCGCTGAACTACACCATCCTCAACATCGGCTGGACCGTTGGGCCGCCCATCGGCACCCTGCTGGTAATGCACAGTATCAATTTGCCGTTCTGGCTGGCGGCCGCCTGCGCCGCCTTTCCGCTGGTGTTTATTCAGCTGTTTCTTCAGCGGGATGGCGCCGCCGCGGCCCAGCCGGGCGCCGCTCCCTGGTCGCCTTCGGTGTTGCTGCGCGACCGGGCGCTGCTGTGGTTTACCTGCTCAGGGCTGCTGGCCTCCTTCGTCGGCGGCGCCTTCGCCTCCTGTCTCTCGCAGTATGTGCTGGTGGTCGCCAGCAGCGATTTCGCCGAGAAAGTGGTGGCCGTGGTGCTGCCGGTCAACGCCGCGGTGGTGGTTGCTCTGCAGTACGCGGTTGGCCGGCGGCTGAGCGCGAGAAATATCCGCCCGCTGATGACCTTCGGCACCGTCTGCTTTGTGATCGGCCTTGTGGGCTTTATGTTCTCTGGCGCCAGCCTGTGGGCGTGGGGGATCTCGGCGGCGATCTTCACCCTCGGGGAAGTGATTTATGCCCCCGGGGAGTATATGCTGATTGACCATATTGCCCCGCCGGGGATGAAGGCAAGCTACTTCTCCGCCCAGTCGCTGGGGTGGCTGGGGGCGGCATTCAACCCGATGCTGACGGGGTTGATCCTCACCCATCTGCCGCACTGGTCGCTTTTTGTCATTCTTATCGTGGCGATTGTCGCCGCCTGGCTGATGATTTTCCGCGGGATCAATGCCCGCCCCTGGCAACCGGATTCTCCGCTGGCCAACGCCTGACGCCAGCTGGCATGCGGCTGTCAGGTTGCTGTCGGGCCGTTGTCGGGTCGCTGTCGTGGTGGCTGGCGGCCCGGTTCACCATACTCCATCACAGGTTTACATCCGCAGAACGTTATGGAGCATACGAATATGAACAGCAACAATCAGGTCAAACAATTACGGCTGCAGCGCGCCTGGTCCCAGGAGCAGCTGGCCGAAATGGCGGGTCTCAGCGTCCGCACGATCCAGCGCATTGAGAATGGCGAACGCCCGGGGCTGGAGACCCTCAGCGCCCTCGCCGCGGTCTTTGAGGTGACGGTGGCCGAGATCGGCGGCGAAGCCCGGCGGGAAGACGCGCCGGGCCAGGAAGCCTCACTGGATCTGCGCATAGAGGAAGCCAAAGCGCGGGTGCATCAGGAGAGCCGCTTTTTCCGTTCGCTGTCGGTGGCGCTGGTGGTTTGCGTGCTGCTGGCGGTGCTTAACCGCTTCACTAATCCACAGTACTACTGGTCCGGCTGGGTCGCCCTGATCTGGGGCGCCCTGCTGGTGGTGAGAGGATTACGCCTGTTCGTGTTCGGCGAATGGATTAAAAACTGGCGCCAGGCGCGCCTGCAGCGGCTGCTGCGCAAATAGGCCGCAAACCGGCGGCGCGACCGCCGCCGGCCTGGTCAGATGGTCACCATGGCGCGCACGCCGTCGCTCTCCATATCACCACCCTTGCCTTGCTGGACGATGGCGCCGCGCGACATCACCAGGTAGTGGTCCGCCAGCCCGGCGGCAAAGTCATAGAACTGCTCCACCAGCAGGATCGCCATGTCTCCGCGGCTCGCCAGCTGGCGGATCACCTCGCCAATCTCTTTGATGACCGAGGGCTGGATCCCCTCGGTGGGTTCATCAAGGATCAGCAGCTGTGGGCGGCTGGCCAGCGCGCGGCCGATCGCCAGCTGCTGCTGCTGGCCGCCGGATAAGTCACCGCCTCGCCGCTGCTTCATGGTCCTGAGCACCGGGAAAAGCTGGTAGATCTCCTCCGGCACCTGCTGCGCTTCGCGGGCGGGAAAGCGCGACAGCCCCATCAGCAGGTTTTCTTCCACCGTCAGGCGCGGAAATATCTCGCGCCCCTGGGGGACGTAGGCGACCCCGGCCTGCACCCGCTGGTGCGGTTTGCGATGGGTGATGTTCTGATCCTGCCAGCGTACCTCACCGCTGCGCGCCGGGATCAGCCCCATCAGGCATTTCAGCAGTGTGGTCTTACCGACGCCATTGCGCCCCAGCAGGCAGGTGACTTCGCCCTGGCGGGCGGAAAAATCCACCCCGCGTAAAATATGGCTGCCGCCGTAGTATTGATGTAGCTGACTCACCTGTAACATTGGCGCTCCTTAACGTCCCAGATAAACTTCAATGACCTGCTCATTGGCCTGCACCTCCCGCAGCGATCCCTCCGCCAGCACCTGGCCCTGATGCAGGACCGTCACCCGGTCGGCGATGGTCTCGACAAATCCCATGTCGTGCTCCACCACCATCAGGGAGTGCTGTCCGGCCAGCGTGCGAAACAGCTCCGCCGTATACTCCGTTTCCGCATCGGTCATGCCGGCCGCCGGCTCATCAAGCAGCAGCAGATGCGGCTCCTGCACCAGCAGCATGCCGATCTCAAGAAACTGTTTCTGACCATGGGACAGCAGACCGGCCTGGCGGTAGCGCTCGCCGTCAAGACGCAGCAGGCGCAGCACCTCATTCAGCCGATCGTCCTGTTCGCTGCTCATCCGGGCGCGCAGGCTGGCCCACACCGATTTATCCCCCTTCATCGCCAGGGCGAGATTTTCCGCCACCGTCAGCGCTTCGAAGACCGTCGGCTTCTGAAACTTGCGCCCGATGCCCTGGCGGGCGATGGCCACCGGGTCAAGAGTGGTCAGATCCACCGACTGGTCATAAAGCGCTTTGCCGCTTTGCGGCCGGGTCTTGCCGGTGATCACGTCCATCAGGGTGGTCTTGCCCGCCCCGTTGGGGCCGATCACGCAGCGCAGTTCGCCGACGCCGATCGCCAGCGACAGATCCGTCAGCGCCCGGAAACCGTCAAAGCTGACGTTGATGTTCTCCAGCTGCAGCACCGGATCGGTTTGTTCGCGAAAGCGATCGCCGGGCAGCTGGCGGGTAAACAGTCCTTCATCCGGTTGCATTAGCGGTCTCCTCGACGCAGCAGGCCCATCACCCCGCGGGGTAAAAACAGGGTCACAATGATGAAGATGAGGCCGAGAAACAGCTGCCAGTACTCTGGCATCGCCACGGTGAAAATGCTTTTCGCACCGTTGACCAATCCGGCGCCAAGCACCGGGCCAATCAGGGTACCGCGCCCGCCGAGCGCTACCCAGATGGCGGCCTCGATGGAGTTGGTCGGCGACATTTCGCTGGGGTTGATGATCCCCACCTGCGGGACATATAACGCCCCCGCCAGACCGCAGAGCACCGCCGACAGCGTCCACACCAGCAGCTTGAAGCCGCGCGGGTCGTACCCGCAGAACATCAGCCGGTTTTCGGCGTCACGTACCGCGGTGAGGATCCGGCCAAACTTACTCTGCGCCAGCGCCGAGCCCAGCCACAGGGTCAGCAACAGCAGCAAAACCGTGGCCATAAACAGGCTGGCGCGGGTGCCGGTGGCGGTGACAGGAAAGCCCAGCAGCGTGGTAAAACCGGTGAAGCCGTTATTCCCGCCAAACCCGGTCTCGTTGCGAAAGAACAGCAGCATACCGGCATAGGTCAGGGCCTGGGTCATGATCGAGAAATAGACCCCTTTGATCTTCGAGCGAAAGGCAAACCAGCCGAAAACCAGGGCCAGCAGACCGGGAACCAGCACCACCAGCGCCATCGCCCAGGCGAAATGCTGCGTGCCCCACCAGAACCAGGGCAGCTCGCTCCAGGAGAGAAAAGACATAAACGCCGGCAGACCGTCGCCCGCCGCCTGGCGCATCAGGTACATCCCCATGGCGTACCCGCCGAGGGCAAAGAAGATCCCGTGCCCCAGCGACAGCATGCCCGCATAGCCCCAGACCAGATCCAGCGCCACCGCCACAATGGCGTAGCAGAGGATTTTGCCGCTCAGCGTCAGCAGCCAGCTCGGCACCGCCAGCGGATGGGAGGCCGGCAGCAGCGCCAGGAATGGCATACTCAGCAGCCCCAGCACCAGCAGGATCCCCAGCCAGCGCAGAGGCCGCGGCGCGCGCTGCGCCAGCGTTAAGGTGATTGGTTGGCTCATTAGTCAATAACCCTCCCTTTCAGCGCGAACAGACCCTGCGGGCGTTTCTGAATAAACAGAATAATCATCACCAGGATCAGGATTTTGCCCAGCACCGCGCCCATTTGCGGTTCGAGAATTTTGTTGAAAATGCCCAGCCCAAAGGCCGCCGCCACGCTGCCGGCCAGCTGGCCGACGCCGCCCAGCACCACCACCAGAAACGAGTCGATGATGTATCCCTGACCCAGTTCAGGCCCGACGTTGCCAAGCTGCGACAGCGCCACGCCGCCCAGCCCGGCAATACCGGAGCCGAGGCCAAAGGCCAGCATATCCACCCGCCCGGTAGGCACGCCGCAGCAGGCGGCCATCGCCCGGTTCTGCGTCACGGCGCGGACGTTCATCCCCAGACGGGTGCGGTTCAGGATGAGCCAGGTAAAGCACAGCACCAGCAGGACGAACGCCAGTACCGCCAGCCGGTTCCACGGCAGGATCAGGTTCGGCAGGACCTGCACGCCGCCGGAGAGCCAGGCCGGGTTTGCCACCTCCACGTTCTGCGCGCCAAACAACATCCTCACCAGCTGGATAAGCATCAGGCTGATCCCCCAGGTGGCGAGCAGCGTTTCCAGCGGCCGACCATACAGATGACGAATAATGGTGCGCTCCAGCGCCATGCCGATCCCGGCGGTCACCAGAAACGCCACCGGCAGCGCGACCAGCGGATAAAAGGCCAGCCATTGCGGCGCGAGCTGCGCCAGCGCCTGCTGTACCAGCCAGCAGCTGTAGGCGCCGATCATTAACATCTCGCCATGGGCCATGTTAATCACCCCCAGCAGGCCATAGGTGATCGCCAGCCCCAGCGCGGCCAGCAGCAGCACCGAGCCCAGCGACAGCCCCATAAAGGCCTGGCCCAACAGATCGCCGAGCAGCAGACGATGTTTGATCTTTTGCAGGCTATCGCTGGCCGCCTCGCGCACCGCCGCATCCGGCTCATGCTGGGCATCGGTAAAGGGGATCAGCAGCGCCTGGGTTTCCGGGTCCGCGGAATGGCCGAGCAGCGTCACGGCGGCCAGCCGCGCGCTGGCCTCAGGCTGAGTGAGCTGCAGGCGCGCCAGCGCCACCTCCAGCAGACCCCGCACATTATCATCGGTTTCCGCCTGCAGCCGCTGTTGCAGCAGCGCGGCCATGGCCGGAGTCGCTTCCCGCTGTAGCGTTCGTGCGGCGGAAGCTCTCTCCGTGACGTTGTCACTTAAAATAAGGTGGCTGGCCAGCGCGCCGGCAGCCAGATTGCGCAGCCGGTTGGTCAGACGGACCGGCCGGGTTTCGCCCTGCGGCGCGGCGACAGCGCCCAATGGCTGTAATCCGCCCTGTCGGGTGCGGAAAGCATGTTTTCCGTCGTCCATCACCAGGCTCTCGGTGGTCAACGCCCGCAGCAGCGGCAGACGATCCGCCTGCGGCGCTGCCGCCCACTGGGTCAACAGCTGCGCCTGCTGGCTGCGACTGGCGGCAACGAAGTCGTCCGCCTCCGCGGCCTGCGCCCGCCATGGCAGCAAGGTCAGCAATAGCGCCAACACACTCATGAGACGCAATGCGTTCATGTCGTTCTCCTCTGGTCAGCGGCCGACGGGCGCGACGCTCCCGCCCCGTCGGCCGTGGCGCTTACTGGCTGACGGTTTTCACCGGATGGTCAGGTTTCTTATCATTACCGGGGATCCACGGGCTCCACGGCTGCGCGCGGACGGGTTTATCGGTCTGCCAGACCACGTTGAACTGGCCGTTGCCTTCAATTTCACCGATCATCACCGGCTTATGCAGATGGTGGTTGGTGGCATCCATGGTCAGGGTAAATCCGGACGGCGCGTTGAAGGTCTGCCCGGCCATCGCCTCGCGTACTTTGTCAACATCGGTGGTGCCCGCTTTGGTCACCGCCTGCGCCCACATATGCAGGCCCACCCAGGTCGCTTCCATCGGATCGTTGGTCACCACCGTATCGGCATTCGGCAGCTTGTGCGCTTTGGCATACGCGCGATAATCGGCGACAAAGGCTTTGTTGGTCGGATTATCGACGGACTCAAAGTAGTTCCATGCCGCGAGGTTGCCGACCAGCGGTTTGGTATCGATGCCGCGCAGCTCCTCTTCCCCCACCGAGAAGGCCACCACCGGTACATCGGTCGCTTTCAGACCCTGGTTAGCCAGCTCTTTGTAGAACGGTACGTTGGAATCGCCATTGATGGTGGAGACCACTGCCGTTTTGCCACCGGCGGCGAATTTTTTGATATTGGCGACGATGGTCTGGTAATCGCTGTAGCCGAACGGGGTGTAGACCTCCTCGATATCTTTGTCCTGGATCCCTTTGGCATGCAGGAAGGCGCGGAGGATCTTGTTGGTGGTGCGCGGATAGACGTAGTCCGTCCCCAGCAGAAAGAAACGTTTAGCGCCGCCGCCGTCCTCGCTCAGCAGGTATTCCACCGCCGGGATAGCCTGCTGGTTAGGCGCCGCGCCGGTATAGAAGACGTTGGGGGACATCTCTTCCCCTTCGTACTGCACCGGGTAGAACAGCAGGCCGTTCAGTTCCTCAAACACCGGCAGGACCGATTTACGCGAGACCGACGTCCAGCAGCCAAACACCACCGCCACTTTATCCTGGGCCAGCAGCTGGCGCGCCTTCTCGGCAAACAGCGGCCAGTTGGAGGCCGGGTCGACCACCACCGGCTCCAGTTTCTTGCCCAGCACCCCGCCTTTGGCGTTGATGTCGTCGATGGCCATCAGCGCGACGTCTTTCAGCGGCGTTTCGGAAATCGCCATCGTCCCGGAGAGCGAATGCATGATCCCGACTTTGATGGTGTCGGCGGCATAGGCCTGAAAGGAGAGACCCATAGCCATAACAGAGGCGGAGAGTGCAAAAGCTTTTAATAACGTTCTACGTTGCATGATTCACTCCTGAGTAGCGCAAAAAATAAAGAATTAACAGCTAACCAGAGGTGATAAGGCAAAAAAGGTGCCAGGTTGTGAAAACAGCAGGATGCGGCGCAGGTGGGCGATAGTGGCGAAGAGGATGGCAGCGTTGCCTCATCACGGTGCAACGCTGCGCTAAGAAAGCAATTACCAGACGTCGGCGGCGATGGAGGTCACCAGACGGACCTTTTGCCATTGCTGGTCTTCGCTGAGGGCATTCCCCTCTTCAGTGGAGGCGAAACCGCACTGCGGGCTGAGGCAGATCTGCTCGAGCGGCACGTACTGCGCGGCCTCGGCGAGACGCGCTTTTACCCCCTGCGGATTCTCCAGCTCGCCGTTTTTGGTGGTGATCAGCCCGAGGACCACCTGCTGATGGCCGGGACGAATAAAGCGCAGCGGCGCGAAATCCCCGGAGCGGTCGTTGTCGTACTCCAGGAAGAAGGCATCGACATTAACGCTGCCAAACAGCACCTCGGCAACCGGCTCGTAACCGCCTTCCGAGATCCAGGTTGAACGGAAGTTACCTCGGCAGACGTGCAGGCCCACCGTCAGATCGGCCGGCTTACCCTCCAGCGCCTGGTTCAGCACCCGGGCATAAATACGCGCCAGCGCATCTGGATCCTCGCCGCGCTCACGTACCTGCTGGCGCTGGGCATCGGAGCACAGATAGGCCCACACGGTATCGTCCAGCTGCAGATAGCGGCAGCCGGCGTCATAAAACGCGCGGATGGCGTCGCGCCAGGTGGTGGCCAGATCGTCGAAGTAGTCGCTAAGATCCGGGTAGACCGTGGCATCGATATCTTTCCGCCCGCCGCGGAAGTGCAGCACGCTCGGGCTGGGAATGGTCATCTTCGGCTGCGCGTCGCCGCTGATGCTTTTCAGATAGCGGAAATCCTCCAGCATCGGGTGGTCGCCAAACGCCAGCTTGCCGGTGACGCGAACGCCGTGCGCTTTGGTCTGCACGCCGTTGAACTGGATCCCCTGCTCGGCATCGTAACGTTCAACGCCCTGCAGGCCATCGAAGAAATCGAAATGCCACCATGCGCGACGAAACTCACCGTCGGTGACCACATGCAGGCCGCAGTCGCATTGCTGCTGAACCAGATGACGGATCGCGTTATTCTCAATCTCGCGTAGCTGAGCGGCGTCGATAATCCCCTCAGCCAGCTGCTGACGCGCCTGTTTAATGCTGTCCGGGCGCAAAAAACTGCCGACGATGTCTGCGCGGAACGGGGCCTGTTGACGTTGCATGCTGTCTCCTTAGCGGTGGGCGCGTTAGTTGCCCACCGTGATAGTTCATTATTTGAATTTTTAGACTTCTGGATGGCTATATGTCCAGATACTGGCATGCAGAGTGGTGGGTCGCAAACGAGAATATTTCATGGTACATGAAAAATTTTCATTTACCGGAAACAAACGCATAGCCCTCATCTTCCCAGCCGGTGAGTCCGCCGAGCATCATTTTCACCGGCCGCCCGAGCTCAGCCAGCTTCAGCGCGGCAACGTCAGCGCCGTTGCAGTGCGGCCCGGCGCAGTAGACCACAAAGAGGGTATCCGCCGGCCAGGCGGCCATTCGCTCGGCGGTGATCTGGCTGTGCGGGAGATGCTGCGCGCCTGGCAGGTGACGTCTGGCGAAGGCTTCCTCACTGCCGACCACGTGCAGCAGGACGAAGTCGACCTCGCCGGCACGCTGGGCGCTGTGCACATCGGCGCAGTCGGTCTCAAGATGCAGCTTATGGCTGAACCAGCGGATAGCCTCAGCGGAGGTGGCGGGGGGAAATTGGGTTACTACACTCATGGCGTCTTCTCCTTGTCTGTGATAACACTACTTTACTGACGCCCATCACCCTGATCTGCCGACAACCATGACAGAAAACGCTAACATCCTGACAACCCCTTCTGTGACACCGTCACGTCATCAGGTGGTCGCCCTCGCCTACGATGGCCTGTGCACCTTTGAGTTTGGCGTAGCCGTGGAGATCTTCGGCCTGCCGCGCCCGGAAATGGGCGACAACTGGTACCAGTTCGCCGTCGCCGCCGTCGATGAAGGGCCGCTGTGCGCCACCGGCGGCATCCGCCTGATGACCGACGGCGGTCCTGAACTTCTCGCCCAGGCGGATACGATTGTGGTCCCCGGCTGGCGCGGCGTCGACGCCCCGGTCCCCGAGGCGCTGTGCGCCGCGCTGGCTTCCGCCCACGCCCGCGGATGTCGGATTATTTCTATCTGTTCCGGGGTGTTCGTTCTCGCCGCCGCCGGGCTGCTCAATGGCCGCCAGGCGACAACCCACTGGCGCTACACTGCGGCGCTGCAGTCCCGTTTTCCGCAGATCCAGGTGGTGGAGGACGTCCTTTACGTGGGCGATGCTTTGCTGATGACTTCCGCCGGCAGCGCGGCGGGGATCGACCTTTGTCTGCATCTGGTGCGTGAAGATTTCGGCAGCGAAGCCGCCAACGTCGTCGCCCGCCGCCTGGTCGTCTCTCCCCATCGCGACGGCAGTCAGGCGCAGCAGGTCCTGCGCCCGGTAGCCCGCAGCCGGGAGAGCCTGCGCCTCGGTCAGCTGTTTGACTATCTGCACCAGCATCTTGCCGCCAACCATACCGTCGCTTCCCTCGCCCAGCGCGCCGGCATGGGGACGCGCACCTTTTTGCGCCGCTTTGAGGAGGCCACCGGTAAAACGCCCGCCCGCTGGCTGCTGGAGGAACGACTGCTGCGCGCCCGCCAGCACCTGACGGAGAGCACGATGGGCATCGATCAGATCGCTGAGCGCTGCGGGTTTGCCAGCGCCGGCACCCTGCGCCACCATTTTCGCCAGCACTTCGCGCTCAGCCCGCTGCAGTACCGTAAACAGTTTACGCCTTCTCCGATTGCAAAATCGTCGCAGCCACGGACAATAGACGGCCACAGTAAACCGGTCGCCAGGAGGGTCGATGATGAAGAAAGAGTGTCGGGTAGTGATCTATAAAGAGGGGCTGCTGGGCAGTCTGTTTTTTGGCGAAGCCAAGGCCGACCCTGACAAAATGAGCCAGTTTCTCAGCAGCTATACCCGTGAGGGATGGGAAGTGAAAACCATGTCGGTGGAGCGCCGCCGTACCGCCCTGTTCTGGTCGCGGGAAGCGTATCTTTTCGTGCTCGAACGCCCCCTCTGACAGCCTGCGCCTGGTTTACACGTTTAAGCCAGGCGTTTCTAAGCGTCAGCTTTCAGGGCTGACGGATATAGCCCTGCTCCTGCATTTTCTGCATGCCTTCCTCGCTGGCGCAGACCATGCCGGTAGTCAACATGGCAAAGCCAAAGCGCTGATAAAACGTAATTTTATCGGCCACCGCATAGATAAATATTTTGCCAAAGGGCAGGAGTTGCTCCCGGATGGCCAGCATCAGCTGTTGCCCGTAGCCCTGTCCCTGACGAGCGGGGACGATCGCCACATCCGCCAGATAGCTGCTCCAGGTGCAGTCGCTGATGGCTCGCGCCACGGCAATCAGCTGACCGTTCTCATAGCCAAACCAGCAGAAGGTACTCTGGCGGAACGCCTGCTCCAGTTGCTGAACATCACGCTCATTCAGCCCGGCCTTGGCGATGATCGTTCGCACTCGCTGCCAGTCCACCCGCGCGATCGCCTCTTTACCCTCAATCACCATCATGACCTTGTCTCCCGTCGTCTCCCGGAAGCAAGATCTAGCATGCCGCGGCAGGATATGCCAGATGGAAAGCCGGACTGAAGCAGTCGGTACAGGGTGGAAGGGGCAAAAAAAACCGCCATATGACTGGCGGTAAATCAATGCTTGCATGGATAGATTGTGTTTTGCATTTTTCGCAGACAGATAAGCTTTACCTCTCTACGTTTGCTGCCGAAGTTAGCATGCTCAACTTCAATAAAGCCTCAACGACCAGCAGCTAAAGCTTCTCCACCAGCGCTTTCAGCTGCGCCAGAGTCTGCTGCCGGTCCTCCGCGGCGGCGACAGGCCAGGCCGACTGGCGCACGATGAGCCGGGTCGGCAGCAGCTCGCGGATCCGCAGCTGCGGGGCCGCCATCAGGGCAATCAGCCGCTCCACCGCCCTTTTGCCCAACAGATCGAAGTCCTGCGCCACCGTGGTGAGCGGCGGCTGGAAGTAAAGGCTGTCGGCGGTGTCATCGTAGCCGGTCACCGATACCGCCTGGCTGCCGCTGCGATTGAGCTGGGCCAGCGCGCTGAGCACGCCGAGCGCCATCTGATCGTTTGCCACCACTATGGCGCTGATCCGCGGCTGCAGGTGGAGGAGCTCGAAAGTTTTCTGCCAGCCGCTGGCGGCGCTCCAGTCGCCAAACACCGTAGTAGAGCGGGCAATATTCAGACTGTGCAACGCCTCGCGCCAGCTGGCGAGACGCAGACGGGCGGAAACCGAACTTTCCGGTCCCGCCAGCAGACCAAATTCGCGATGCCCCAGCTCCCACAGGTGGCGCACGCAGGCCCCGCAGCCGTCGCGGTGGTCGAAGCGCACGCAGCAGACATCGGCCTCCGGGGAGACATCGAGAAACAGGCAGGCCATATCCGGATTGTCTTGCACCAGCCGCTCGGCAGTGGCGCTCTCCAGCGGCAGACTGACGATCACCCCGCGAATATGCTGAGCGCGCAGCTCGTCCAGCCGGGCCTGCAGCGCGACAAAATCAGCCTGCGCCGGCATCGCTATCGCCACTTCCAGCTGATGCAGGCTGGCATGGCTCTTTATCGCGGCGGCGATCTGCGAGGGGGCGTGCAGCGTCAGCGAGGCGGTAATCAGCCCGATGGAGGGCGCCGCTTTGCCGGCAAGCAGCTGCGCCGAGCGGTTAGGCACATAGTGCAGCGCCTGCATCGCGCGGATCACCTGCTCGCGGGTGCGGGCTGACACCACCTCAGGACGGTTCAGCACCCGGGAGACCGTCTGCTGGGACACGCCCGCGGCGCGGGCGACATCCTCCAGGGTTGCGGTACGACGCGGCATCTTTTCTCCTCAGCAATAACAATGTCGTGCGCTAACATTTTATGTTTAACGCGCGACAAAAAACAGCGCTTCGCCCCCGCTTTCGTGATCGTCTGTTAATTTCGATTCCCCCGAGATTGCTGGACAAAACAAATTACCCGATAACGTTAATCATCCTGTTTAGCGAACGACAATTTCTGACTTACCGGGGTTTAATATGCAAATTAGCGATACCGGCCGCAGCCACACTCCTGACTTTCACGCCGTCCTCGCCCGTGAAGACTGGCAGAACCAGACCATTACCCACCTTAACCGCCTGCCAGCGCATCCCGTTTTCGCCAGCTGGCGCGATGAGCTTGCCGCCCGCGATAACCTACCTTCATCCCGCCGCCGTCAACTGGACGGCGAGTGGCAGTTCTCTTACGCCCGTAGCCCGTTTGCCGTCGATGCGCAGTGGTTGACGCAGGATCTACCGGACTGCCGCGGCACGCCTGTGCCTTCCAACTGGCAGATGGAGGGCTATGACGCGCCGATCTACACCAACGTCCGCTATCCCATCGACACCACCCCACCGCGGGTGCCGGAGGATAACCCGACCGGCTGCTACTCCCTGCACTTTACGGTTGAGGACACATGGCGCGAGAACGGGCAAACGCAGATTATTTTCGATGGCGTCAACTCGGCGTTTCATCTGTGGTGCAATGGCGTGTGGGTCGGCTATTCGCAGGACAGTCGCCTGCCGTCGGCGTTCGATCTCAGCCCCTTTCTGCGTCCGGGCGACAACCGCCTGTGCGTGATGGTCATGCGCTGGAGCGCCGGCAGCTGGCTGGAAGACCAGGATATGTGGCGGATGAGCGGTATTTTCCGCTCGGTATGGCTGCTGAATAAGCCGCAGCAACGGCTATGCGACGTGCAGTTGACGCCAGCCCTTGACGCCCTCTATCGCGACGGCACTCTGCAGGTCCAGGCGACCGTCGAGGCGACTGAGGCGGCGCTTGCCGGGCTCAGCGTCGGGGTTAGCCTGTGGCGCGGCGAGGAGCAGATCGCCGCCGGGCGGCAGCCGTTAGGTACCCCGACGGTGGATGAGCGCGGCCACTACGCGGAACGGGTCGATTTCTCCCTGGCGATGGCGACGCCGGCGCACTGGAGCGCGGAAACCCCGAACTGTTATCGCGCCGTGGTCACCCTGTGGCGCGGCGACGAACTGCTGGAGGCCGAAGCGTGGGACATCGGTTTTCGCCGCATCGAGATTGCCGATGGCCTGCTGCGTCTCAACGGTAAACCGCTGCTGATCCGCGGCGTTAACCGCCATGAGCATCATCATTTGCGCGGGCAGGTGGTCACCGAGGCGGATATGGTGCAGGACATTCTGCTGATGAAGCAGAACAACTTTAACGCCGTGCGCTGCTCGCACTATCCCAACGCGCCGCGCTGGTATGAACTCTGCAACCGCTACGGTCTGTACGTGGTCGATGAAGCCAATATTGAAACCCACGGGATGGTGCCGATGAATCGGCTGTCCGACGATCCGGCGTGGCTGCCAGCCTTCAGCGCCCGCGTCACCCGGATGGTACAGAGCAACCGCAACCATCCGTGCATTATCATCTGGTCGCTGGGCAACGAGTCCGGCGGCGGCGGCAACCACGAAGCGCTGTACCACTGGCTGAAACGAAACGATCCGAGCCGTCCGGTGCAGTACGAGGGCGGCGGCGCGGATACCACCGCCACCGATATTATCTGTCCGATGTACGCCCGCGTCGAACGCGACCAGCCGATCCCGGCGGTCCCCAAATGGGGGATCAAAAAATGGATCAGCCTGCCCGGTGAGCAGCGGCCGCTGATCCTTTGCGAGTACGCCCACGCGATGGGCAACAGCCTCGGCAACTTCGCCGATTACTGGCAGGCCTTTCGCGAGTATCCGCGGCTGCAGGGCGGGTTTATCTGGGACTGGGCCGACCAGGCGATCCGCAAAACCTTTGCCGACGGCAGCGTCGGCTGGGCCTATGGCGGCGACTTTGGTGATAAGCCTAACGATCGCCAGTTCTGTATGAACGGTCTGGTGTTTCCCGATCGCACGCCGCATCCGTCGCTGGTGGAGGCGAAGCACGCCCAGCAGTATTTTCAGTTCACGCTGCTGTCGACCTCGCCGCTGCGGGTGCGCATCATCAGCGAATACCTGTTCCGCCCAACCGATAACGAAGTGCTGCGCTGGCAGGTGCAGGCGGCCGGTGAACCCCTGTATCACGGCGACCTGACCCTGGCGCTGCCCCCTGAGGGCAGCGACGAGATAACGCTGCTCGATAGCCTGATCCTGCCTGAAGGCGCCCGCGCGGTGTGGCTGACGCTGGAGGTGACCCAGCCCCAGGCGACCGCCTGGTCAGAAGCGGAGCACCGCGTCGCCTGGCAACAGTTTCCCCTGCCCGCCCCGCTGGCGCTGCCGGCGCCCACCGTTTCTGCCGGCGCTCCGGATCTTATCGTCAGCGACGAGGTCTGGCAGATCCGCGCCGGTTCGCAATGCTGGACCATCGATCGCCGGACGGGTCTGCTGAGCCGCTGGTCGGTTGGCGGTCAGGAGCAGCTGTTGACTCCCCTGCGTGACCAGTTTATTCGCGCGCCGCTCGACAACGACATCGGGGTCAGCGAAGTAGAGCGTATCGACCCCAACGCCTGGGTGGAGCGCTGGAAAAGCGCCGGCCTGTACGATCTTGAGGCGCACTGCGTCCAGTGCGATGCGCAGCGCCTGGCAAATGAAACCCTCGTCGACTGCCGCTGGCACTACCTGCGCGGCGAAGAGGTAGTGATTGTCAGCCGCTGGCGCATGCACTTCACTGCTGACGGAACCCTGCGGTTGGCGGTGGACGGCGAACGGGCGGAAACCCTGCCGCCGCTGCCACGGGTCGGGCTGCACTTCCAGGTGGCGGATCAGCAGGCGCCGGTGAGCTGGCTGGGTCTGGGGCCGCATGAGAACTACCCCGACCGGCGGAGCAGCGCCTGCTTCGCCCGCTGGGAGCAGCCGCTGGCGGCGATGACCACCCCCTATATCTTCCCGACGGAAAACGGCCTGCGCTGTGATACCCAGGCGCTGGACTGGGGGCGCTGGCACATCAGCGGTCATTTCCACTTCTCCGTTCAGCCATGGAGCACCCGTCAGCTGATGGAGACCGACCACTGGCACAAGATGCAGGCCGAAGACGGCGTGTGGATCACCCTCGACGGCCTGCATATGGGGGTGGGAGGCGATGACTCCTGGACCCCCAGCGTGCTGCCGCAGTGGCTCCTGAGCCAAACGCGCTGGCAGTACGAGGTCTCATTGCGTTGCTTTTAATCCGTGGGGGCGACAGCCCCCACCCCACAAACAGAATAACAAGGGATCATGGTGATGAAATTCTCAGAACTGGCGCCACGAGAACGGCATAATTTCGTCTATTTCCTGCTGTTCTTTTTCTTTTACTATTTCATTATGTCGGCCTACTTCCCGTTTTTTCCGGTGTGGCTGGCGGACGTTAACCATTTAACTAAAACGGAAACCGGGATCGTTTTCTCGTCTATCTCGTTATTCGCCATTATTTTTCAGCCGGTGTTCGGCCTGATGTCGGATAAGCTCGGCCTGCGCAAACATCTGCTGTGGACCATTACGGTATTGTTAATTCTGTTCGCGCCATTCTTTATTTTCGTTTTCTCTCCGCTGCTGCAGATGAATATTATCGCTGGTTCGCTGGTAGGCGGGATCTACCTGGGGATTGTTTTCTCCAGCGGCTCCGGGGCGGTGGAAGCTTATATCGAACGCGTCAGCCGGGCCAACCGCTTTGAATATGGCAAAGTGCGGGTCGCAGGCTGCGTCGGCTGGGCGCTATGCGCCTCGATAACCGGCGTGCTGTTCGGCATCGATCCCAATATCACCTTCTGGATCGCCTCCGGCTTTGCGCTGGTGCTCGGTCTGCTGCTCTGGCTGTCGCGGCCGGAAAGCAGCAACAGCGCCCAGGTTATCGAGGCGCTGGGCGCCAATCGCCAGGCCTTTTCGCTGCGTACGGCGGCAGAGCTGCTGCGTATGCCGCGCTTCTGGGGCTTTATCGTCTATGTGGTGGGTGTCGCCAGCGTCTACGACGTGTTTGACCAGCAGTTCGCCAACTTTTTCAAAAGCTTTTTCGCCAGTCCGCAGCGCGGTACCGAAGTGTTTGGCTTCGTCACCACCGGCGGCGAGTTGCTCAACGCGCTGATCATGTTCTGCGCGCCGGCCATCGTTAACCGCATCGGCGCCAAAAACGCCCTGCTGACCGCGGGGATGATCATGTCGGTGCGTATTCTCGGATCGTCCTTCGCCTCATCGGCAGTCGAGGTGGTGATCCTCAAGATGCTGCATATGTTTGAGATCCCCTTCCTGCTGGTGGGAACTTTTAAATATATCTCTTCCGCCTTTAACCCGCGCCTCTCGGCCACCCTGTTCCTGATCGGTTTTAATCTGTCAAAACAGTTGTCCGGGGTGGTGCTTTCCGCCTGGGTGGGCCGGATGTACGACACCGTCGGCTTCCATCAGGCCTATCTGATCCTCGGCTGCATAACCCTGAGCTTCACCCTGCTCTCGTTCGTCACCCTACGCGGCGGCAACCGTCTGCTGCCGACCGCAGAGACGCAGAGCCCCGCCTGACTCCAGCGCCCCCGTCAGGGATGACGGGCTTCACTCGACAATCCGCGTCTCCCCGCCGCGATTCTCCAGCGCATAGCGCTGACAAGGCGCCCCGGCGGCGATAAGCTCCGCCAGCTCCGCCGAGTGGCTGGTCAGCCAGATCTGGCTGTAGCGCGAGGCCTCGATAATCAGCCGGGCCAGCGCGGGCAACATGTCGCGATGCAGGCTGTTCTCCGGTTCATTGATCGCCAGAAACGCCGGCGGGCGCGGACTGAGCAGCGCGACGGCGAGGCACAAAAAGCGCAGCGTACCGTCGGACATCTCCGCCGCCAGCAGCGGGCGGCGGATCCCTTCGCGACGCATTTTCAGAGCGAAACGCGAGTGCTCGTTTTCACAATAAAACTGGCAGCCGGGAAAGGCGTCGGCAAGGATTTCATGCAAAATCTCCTCCGCGCCGATCTCGACAATGGTTTGAAAGGCAGCGGCGAGATTCTGGCCATCGCTGTCGAGGACTGGCGAACGGTAACCCACGGCCGGCTGACGCAGCGGCGAATGACGGCCAATCGCGAATTCATGATAAAACCGCCAACGGCGCAGCGTCTCCCGCACTCGCGATACTTCGGGAAAACGGTGCGGCTCGCCAAGCTGACCGAACACCGACTCATTTTCATAAATACTCTCGGTGAAAGTACTTTTCTCCCCGGTGACATCGACGAGAAACGCCGCCTGATTCCTGCGCTGCAGTACGCGGGAGGAAGGCCGGCGGGAGTAGCCGGCCAGCCAGATATTCTCTTCTTTAACGATAGGATCGAGCATGAATTGCGTCGGATAGGGCAATTTTTCAGGGAAGCCTATCTGCAGCTCATAATCGAAGCTGTCGGTCCGGCAGGCGATTTGCAGCCGGCGGGGGTGACGATCGAGGGGCGAACGCTCCCCGGACCACATCATATTCTCCAGACCGCCCTCTTCGCTGATAAACCCCGAAAGCCTGCCCTCAGCGGCAGCGGTCAGCAGGTGGATGGCGTTATAAATATTGGATTTACCGCAGCCGTTAGGGCCGAAGACAATGTTCAGCGGCCCGAGCTCCAGCGCGATATCCTTCACTGAGCGAAAATTTTGAATACGAATGTACTGAATCATTATGCGTCCGGCCCTGGAAATAGAAGGCTGCCACAGTAGCACAGCGGCGCCCGGCACACCCTCTTACGCCCCCTTTCGGGCAGGGTTTAACAGAACATTTTTTTCATTCCACGGGTCAGGGCGACCCGCGTCAGCTTATCGCTATCCTGATGGGCGTCGCTGAAAACGCCAAAAAAATAGCGTTCATCGTCAATGGTTTGGCTAACAATTCGGTAGCTCAACGGTTGCCCGGATAGCGCACCGTACTGCGCAGGCGTCACCGAGACCTCGGTCGCGTCATCGGCGACGCTGACCAACAGCCCGTCCGCCTTACCGCCCACCAGCATGACCTTAATTATCGGGTGCACCAGTTCCTCCCGGGATGGCATATAGCGTTGGCGAACCGCAGGGACCGGCGGGCGTGGTGATCGGCAAACAGCGACGCCCGACAGAGTGCGGTATTTAGTACTTTCTTATAGTTCATCACGGCCTTGAGTCAAAAAATAGCGTGCTTAGGCAGGGCTAGATATTGATTATTCGAAATAAAAGATGACAAATGATGAAGGAAAAAAGAGGAATTGTGAATCAGCAAAACGCCGGGTTATTCTTATTTGTCGCTTCTTTACTCGCCTTTATCGGCCTTCACTCAAGGATGTATTGTGGTTATGCGTTATATTCGCCTGTGTATTATCTCCCTGTTAGCCACCCTGCCGCTGGCGGTACACGCCAGCCCGCAGCCGCTTGAGCAAATTAAACAAAGCGAAAGCCAGCTGTCGGGCCGCGTAGGCATGATAGAAATGGATCTGGCCAGCGGCCGCACGCTGACCGCCTGGCGCGCCGATGAACGCTTTCCCATGATGAGCACCTTTAAAGTAGTGCTCTGCGGCGCAGTGCTGGCGCGGGTGGATGCCGGTGACGAACAGCTGGAGCGAAAGATCCACTATCGCCAGCAGGATCTGGTGGACTACTCGCCGGTCAGCGAAAAACACCTTGCCGACGGCATGACGGTCGGCGAACTCTGCGCCGCCGCCATTACCATGAGCGATAACAGCGCCGCCAATCTGCTGCTGGCCACCGTCGGCGGCCCCGCAGGATTGACTGCCTTTTTGCGCCAGATCGGCGACAACGTCACCCGCCTTGACCGCTGGGAAACGGAACTGAATGAGGCGCTTCCCGGCGACGCCCGCGACACCACTACCCCGGCCAGCATGGCCGCGACCCTGCGCAAGCTGCTGACCAGCCAGCGTCTGAGCGCCCGTTCGCAACGGCAGCTGCTGCAGTGGATGGTGGACGATCGGGTCGCCGGACCGTTGATCCGCTCCGTGCTGCCGGCGGGCTGGTTTATCGCCGATAAGACCGGAGCTGGCGAGCGGGGTGCGCGCGGGATTGTCGCCCTGCTTGGCCCGAATAACAAAGCAGAGCGCATTGTGGTGATTTATCTGCGGGATACGCCGGCGAGCATGGCCGAGCGAAATCAGCAAATCGCCGGGATCGGCGCGGCGCTGATCGAGCACTGGCAACGCTAACCCGGCGGTGGCCGCGCGCGTTATCCGGCCCGCAGCACCTCGCAGGCGTGCCGGGCGATATGACTGGCGGCGGCATCGGAAAGATGCCGGTCGGTAATGATGGTGGTGAACCGGGTCAAAGGTAACGCCATAAACGTGGCCACCTGATTGTATTTCGAACTGTCGCACAGCAGGATGCTTCTCGCGCTGACCTGGCTGACGGTCTCCTTGACGGTAACCTTGTTCTCATCAGGGGTGAATATCCCGCGACTGTCCCAGCCGCTGGCGGAGATAAAGGCCGTATCGATAGCCAGGTGGCGTAACGTACGCGCCGCCGATTCGCCCACGCAGGAGCGGTTCTCCCGGCACAGAGTGCCGCCGGTGTGGATCACGCCGCACTGGCTGGCATCGATCAGCAGCTGGGTTATCTCAAAATCATTGGTGACCACCTGGAGATCGTTCCGGTCGAGGATCGCCCGCGCCAGCGCCAGGGTGGTAGTCCCGGCATCCAGATAGATGCAACTGTTTTTAGCGATATGACTCGCCGCCAGCGCGCCGATCGCCTGTTTCTCCTCACTCTGCAGCGTGCTTTTCACCAGATGACTGGGTTCCGCGGCCAGCCGGCTGACGGCGCGTACGCCGCCCGAGACGCTGACCAGCAGCCCCTGCTCCTCCAGTTTACTGACGTCCCGACGGATGGTCATATGGGACACGCCGAGGATCTCCGTCAGCTCGTTAATGCTTACCGCCCCACGCTGCTCCACCAGGGCTAAAATACGCTGATGTCGTTCTATTGGAATCACCGCTCTCCCCTTACCATTTTTTCACACCAGGCGTCACCACCCAGGCTACGGCCCTGGCGACACCCGGTGTTGTTATCGCGCTTTGCCGCTGTTTTTTACGCTATTTTAGGGCAAGAATCGCCGCTGTGCAGCCTCTTTCCGCCTGTGAATTTTTTATATTCATGTGGGTTATTCGTGATAACTCTCACATAAATTCACATGATAACGCTTTATTCTATCATTAAATCACATTAATTAACTAATGTTCACAAGGAGACCAGCATGGCTGCACACACTAACGTCTGCGTGATTGGACTGGGTTCAATGGGCATGGGCGCCGCCCGCGCCTGCCTGCAGGCGGGCCTGAACACCTGGGGCGTTGACATCAATCCCGACAACTGTCGCGCACTGCTGGCGGCGGGCGCCAAAGGCGCGGGCCCCAGCGCGGTGCCGTTCGCCGCGGAACTGGATGCAGTTGTGCTGCTGGTGGTCAATGCCGCCCAGGTGCGGGGGATCCTGTTCGGCGAGAGCGGCCTCGCCGCCCATCTGAAGTCGGGCACCGTCGTGATGGTGTCGTCCACCATCGCCTCCGCCGATGCTCAGGCCATTGCCGAGGCGCTGGCGGAGTACCAGCTATTGATGCTCGACGCGCCGGTATCGGGCGGCGCCGTGAAAGCGGCCGCCGGCGACATGACGGTGATGGCCTCCGGGAGCGATGCCGCCTTTGCCCGACTCGCGCCGGTGCTGGACGCCGTGGCCGGCAAAGTCTACCGCATCGGGAGCGACATTGGTCTTGGCTCGACGGTAAAAATTATCCATCAGCTGCTGGCCGGGGTGCACATCGCCGTTGCCGCCGAAGCGATGGCGCTTGCCGCCCGCGCCGGGATCCCACTGGAGACGATGTATGACGTGGTCACCCACGCGGCGGGTAATTCCTGGATGTTTGAGAATCGCATGCAGCACGTCCTGGATGGCGATTACTCGCCAAAATCCGCTGTCGATATTTTTGTCAAAGATCTCGGGCTGGTGAATGACACTGCCCGGGCGCTGACCTTCCCGCTGCCGCTCGCTACCACCGCGCTGAATATGTTCACCTCCGCCAGTAATGCCGGATTCGGTCGGGAAGATGACAGCGCGGTGATCAAGATTTTCAACGGCATCACCCTGCCGGGCCATAAACAGTGAGGAGAGACAACATGCAGCTTGGTGTCATTGCCGATGACTTCACCGGCGCCACGGATATTGCCAGCTTCCTCGTGCGCAACGGCATGCCGACGGTGCAACTGAATGGCGTGCCGACCCGCGATATTCCGCTGACCAGCGAGGCGGTGGTCATCAGCCTGAAAACCCGCTCCTGCCCGGCGGAAATGGCCGTCAGCCAGTCGCTGGCGGCCCTGCGCTGGCTGCAGGCCCAGGGCTGTCAGCAGTTTTATTTCAAGTACTGTTCCACTTTCGACAGCACCGCGCAGGGCAACATTGGCCCGGTGCTGGATGCCCTGCTGGCCGAGCTGGGTGAGACGCGGACGGTGATTTCCCCGGCGCTGCCGGTTAACGGCCGCACGGTCTATCAGGGATATCTGTTCGTCGGCGAGCAACTGCTGAATGAGTCCGGGATGCGCCACCATCCGGTGACGCCGATGGAGGATGCGCACCTGGGCCGCTTAATTGAGCGCCAAGGGCGCGGAAAAGCCGCGCTGATTGCCTGGCCGATTGTCGCCCGGGGGCCGGAGGCGGTCGCCGCCGCGCTGGCGGCAGTCAACGATCCGGCGGTGCGCTATGTGGTGCTCGACGCCCTCAGCGAACAGGATCTGCTCACCCAGGGCGTGGCGCTGCGGGAGATGAAGCTGGTCTCCGGCGGTTCCGGCCTCGCCATCGGCCTCGCCCGCGACTGGGCGCAGCGCCATGGCGCCAGGGGGGAAAGCGCTCAGGCCGGCATGCCGCTGGCCGGTCCGGCGGTGGTGCTCTCGGGCTCCTGCTCGGTGATGACCAACAGCCAGGTGGCGGCCTATCGTCAACAGGCCCCCGCCCGCGCCGTCGACTTAAGCGCCTGCTTTACCGATCTGGAGAGCTACGTCAGGACGCTGACTGACTGGGTGGACGCGCAGCGCGATGCGCCGCTGGCGCCGATGATCTATGCCACCACCGAGCCGCAAACGCTGCAGCGGATCCAGGCGCAGTATGGCGACAAGGCCAGCAGCGAACGGGTGGAACAGCTGTTTGCCGCTCTTGCCGCCGCCCTGAAGGCGAAAGGATTTACCCGCTTTATTGTGGCCGGAGGGGAAACGTCGAGCATTGTGGCGCAGACCCTGGGGGTTGAGGCGTTCCATATTGGGCCGACCATCTCCCCTGGCGTGCCCTGGGTGCGTGACACCCGCCAGCCGCTCTCCCTGGCGCTGAAGTCAGGTAACTTCGGCGATATCCAGTTCTTTGCCCGTGCCCAGCAGGAGTTTCGTCATGACTGAGCAACAACTGCGAGAGGAAATGGTGCAGATTGGCGCCTCGTTGTTTAGCCGCGGCTATGCCACCGGCTCCGCTGGCAATCTGTCGCTGCTGCTGCCGGACGGCAACCTGCTGGCGACGCCGACCGGCGCCTGCCTCGGCGAACTGCAGGCTCAGCGGTTGTCGGTGGTGACGCTGCAAGGGGAATGGATCTCCGGCGACAAACCGTCGAAAGAGGTCACTTTTCACCGGGCGGTCTATTTGCACAACCCGGCCTGCAAGGCGATCGTCCACTTGCACAGCCACTATCTGACCGCGCTCTCCTGCCTGCAGGGGCTCGATCCGCACAACTGTATCCGCCCCTTTACCCCCTATGTGGTGATGCGCGTCGGCGACGTCCCGGTGGTTCCCTACTACCGGCCGGGCGATGACCGTATTGCCCAGGCGCTGGCCGGGCTGGCGCCCCGCTATAACGCCTTTTTACTGGCCAACCACGGACCGGTGGTTACTGGCTCATCGCTGCGCGAAGCCACCAACAATACCGAGGAACTGGAAGAGACCGCACGGCTGATATTTACCCTCGGCAACCGCGAGATCCGCTACCTGACCGCTGACGAAGTGAAAGAACTGAGATAAAACCATGCCAAAATTCGCTGCAAATTTATCCATGCTGTTTACCGAACTGCCGTTCCTGGAACGCTTTGCCGCCGCTGCCCGGGCGGGATTTGAAGCCGTTGAGTTTCTGTTTCCCTATGAGTATGCCGCCGGGGAAATCAGACAGCGCCTGCAGGAGAACCAGCTGCAGCTGGTGCTGTTCAATACCCCACCCGGCGACGTCAACGCCGGAGAATGGGGGCTCGCCGCCATCCCCGGGAGAAGCGCGGAGGCCCGACGCGATATTGAGCTGGCGCTGGAGTATGCCTGCCAGCTCGGTTGCCCGCAGGTGCATATCATGGCCGGCGTGGTGCCGCCGGGAGCGGATCGCGCAGCCTGCGAGGCCGTGCTTATCGATAATCTGCGCTACGCCGCGGAGTGCTTTGCCCGCCACGACAAGCGGATACTCATCGAAGCGCTGAATCCGCAGACCAAACCGGGCTATCTCTACCACAGTCAATATCAGACGCTGGCGATGGTGAAACGGGTCGACAGGCCGAACCTGGCGGTGCAGTTAGATCTGTTTCACGCGCAGAAGGTGGACGGCAATTTAAGCCATCTTATTACCGAATATGCCGGCCAGTATCGCCATATTCAGATTGCCTCCCTGCCCGACCGTCATGAACCGGATGAGGGCGAAATAAACTATCCGTGGCTCTATGCGCTACTGGATAAAACCGGTTATGACGGCTGGATCGGCTGCGAATATATCCCCCGGACAGACACGCTTTCCGGGCTGGGGTGGTTCTCGCCCTACCGGAAAAAATAAACGCCGTTTTCTAAAAAAATAACTCTCTGTACACCTGTTAATACCCGAGGCAAACCTATGTCGACATCGGCGCTGTTACTTATTGCGTTAGCCAGCGTAGTGCTGTTGCTCCTGTTAGTGATCAAAGCGAAAGCACATCCTTTTGTGGCGCTCCTGATCGTCAGTCTGCTGGTGGCATTCGCCACCGGCATTCCGGCAGATAAAATTATAACCACCATTGAAAAAGGCATGGGCGGCCTGCTTGGCCACATCGCCAGCATTATTATTCTGGGCTCAATGCTGGGGGTGCTGATTGAAATGTCCGGCGGCGCCGAATCGCTGGCGAAAACGTTGACCGGCGTACTGGGTGCAAAACGAACCATTGCCGCCTTAACCATCGTGGCTTTTATTCTCGGCACCCCGGTCTTTTTTGAAGTCGGCTTTATCATCATCATTCCGTTAATCTACGGCTTCAGCAAAGTCGCCCACGTGTCGCCGCTGAAGTTTGGCCTGCCGATGGCCGGCGTGATGTTAACCGTCCACGTGGCGCTGCCCACCCATCCTGGCGCAGCGGCTGCGGCAGGCATTCTGCATAGCGATGTCGGTTGGCTGATGCTGGCGGGGATTGGGGTGTCGGTGGTCGTCGGTATCGTGGGCTATTTTGTCGCCCGGTTTATCAATCGGCGCCATTATCATCTGTCGATTAACGTGCTGGAGCAGCAACAAACGGCGGAAGTACCGGATCTCTCGGTTAACGCGCAGCAGACCCGTCTGCCGCCGCCGAATGCGCTGGTTATCGGTGGGCTGATCGTGGTGCCCATCATGCTGATTGTTTCCGGGACGCTGTGTCAGGCGCTTCTGCTGCCGGAAAGCGCGGTTCGCCAGCTGATGACCGTCATTGGTACCCCTCCGGTCGCCCTGCTGATCTCCCTGGGCCTGGCCAGCTGGACGCTGGGCATCCGTCGGCGGATGAGCCTGAAAAAGCTGGGCGAAGTCACCGGCAGCGCGATCCCCTCGTCGGCGGACGTGATCCTCGTCGCCGGCGCCGGCGGCGCCTTTGGCGGCGTACTGGTCGCTTCCGGCATCGGTAATGCCTTAGCCGAGGCGCTGGAGACAATACATCTGCCGCTGATGCCCGCCGCTTTTCTGCTATCGCTGGTGCTCAGAGCCTCGCAGGGTTCGGCCACCGTGGCGATCCTCACCACCTCCGGTCTGCTGTCGCAGGCGGTTGTCGGTCTGGAGCCGCTGCAGCTGGTGCTGGTGACGCTGGCGACCTGCTTCGGCTCGCTCGGGCTGTCGCACGTCAACGACGCCGGATTCTGGGTCGTCACGCGCTATCTCGGACTCTCGGTGCCGGATGGACTCAAAACCTGGACCGTCTTGACAACCATCATGGGGGTGACGGGCTTTCTCATCACCTGGCTGCTGTGGTTTGCGCTTTGATGTTAACCTGGGTGGCTCCGGCCACCTTAACTTCGCCCCGGCACAGGCCCTGACCCACTACCGCTGTCAGACCGCAGACCCGCTGCCGACAGCGTCACCGGGATAAAATAGCGTACGCGATAGCGCCTGTCCCCTGCCTCTTCGCCTTCCGCATGGCGGGTTATAAAACATTCAATGTCATAGCCGTCCCGACGACTTACCCCCAGGGATGGCAGCAGCTCCATATACAGATCGCTGGATAAACGAGCATAACGTGACCAACTGCCGTAGAATTCAACCCCGACATAAAGCCCTGACCGGGTGGTCAGCGAGCTGTTCATGGCCAGCGCGGGGGGCAGCTTTCCCGCCTCATGACAGCCGACAAAAGCGTTAACCTCGACGTTAAGCTCATTTTTACTCGCCGCGGCGTAGTCGGAAAGTACGGAAAGCGAGCCTCCGCCAGCGGTGAAAAAACGGTCAACCTTTTGTCTGATGCTCGTCTTAGCGGTGCTTTGCAACACCAAATCCGACAGGCGCAGTTCATACTTCATCGGATAGCCGTAATAGACCTGTTCCGGCAGAGAAAAAAAACGAGCCAGAGGTAGGCTCTCTCCGTCCGGGTGAAACTTTTTCAACAGCTTTGCCGTGTCCCAGTGCGCCGCGCAACGGTATTCACGTGGCGAGAGCGAAAAGCGCTTCTTAAACTCCCGGGAAAAGGTCTGCGGCGAGTCATAGCTTAACTGCCAGGCAATAGCGGCGATCGGTTGTCGTGTTAAGCGCAGACTGACCGCTGCGATGGTCAACCGCCGCAGACGAATATACTGCCCGATGGGTAACTGGCCATACTGGTAAAACACGTCGTACACAAACCGACGTGAATAGCCCATATACAGCGCCAGGTCATCGATCGCCGGGTTACAATAGATATTATCCTCCAGCCACGCCAGCATTTTCAAATAGAGCATCTGCTTCATAAGTACGGCATACATCCTGTATTCTTGTCCTCCGCTAATTTTAACAACAGAGCGCGGCTATCACTAAGCTTTTTATGCATTGCAAAAATAAAAAAACAGGAAACGACTTTAAATAGTGACAAATATATGCTTAAGGTTTTGTTTATTAGGAACTTTCGCATATCAATATACCGTTATCTCACTTTCCCCACCAGATATTGCATTAATGGAAAACATCCCTTAGATTACCACGGCTAAAAATAGTACCTGCATCATCATTATATTCTTTAATTTATCCAGATATGTTTTTTAATGCCCACAGGGAAGTTATATGGCTAATTTTTTGTTCAATATAAAAAATCACTATTTGCGAGTCGCTATTGCTGAACTGGTTGATGAAGCGATGAAGGCCGCCGGGCGGCCACACTATCAGTTTTCTCAACAATGGGATGCAGGATCGATGGCGCAAGCTGATGTGATATTTACGGAAATGGTCGCGGGGGAGTGGTACTTGTGCCAGGATCTTTTTCAGCATGCCCCGGAACAATATACGCTTTTTATTTTCCCGGACAATGAACACGCTACCGTAGATGAGGGTTTACCGAATTGTCTGCAGCATGCGGTATTTATGCCGCCTCACGCTCGCGTTCAGCGACTGAAAGATGAGATAGCTAACGCCATTGAGCGTCCGCTGCTACCGCGGCAAGACCCGCCGTTCAATCGTCTGCGGCGTTGCATTAATTGCGCCTGCAGGTCGGTCAGCGACGCGCAAACCAAAGTCATTTACGCGTTCAGTATTGGCCTGAGCCCGCATGAAGTCGCCGCTGCGCTAAATATTAGTCCCAAAACGATTCATTCACATAAAAAGAATATTATGAGTAAATTTAATTTGAATAGCCGTCAGCAGTTTAACAACCTTGTGCAACTGCTCGCCAAACGCTGATACAACTCGTCGTTTTATTCTGTCAAACAATCATCTTCTGGAACGGAAAACATACCGTCTCTTGCGCCTTTCCTGAATATAGGAAAAGCCACTCCATAAAGAAATGATGGGACATAAAATCAGACACAAAATAATAAAGAAGTCGCTCATATCAAACCTGACAAAAGAATTTAATTTAGAGTGATAATATTCACTCGATTATATTCAGGCAAGACCAGCGCCTCATTTTTGAGAGTGGGAAATAGAATGGTAGGATAATTCCTGGTAGCGAATATTAACAGGTAAAATAAGACGCAGCGCCAGTGTCTGAGGAGGGAATGAGAGGCCTGTTAGCGTCTTTTTGCATTGAGGATGAGAAAAAGATAGCCAAATGTGTAATTCCCTGTACAGTGGAGGGAATCACAAAGTGAAGCTCGCGTTCCGCGTAGCGGACATCACGGTTGGTTGAATGTTTGTACATATCAGCCTCGCCCTCCTTTAGGGTCAGGCCATACTCATCTTGCATGCTGAGCGCGGATGTTCTTACGCCGCGGGAGCGATCGTAACAACTATGCTAACCACCCTGATTTACCGCAGCCAGGTTCATCCTGACCGCCCGCCCGTCGATCTCGACGCTTTAGTCCATCGCGCCAGCAGTAAAAATTTGCCCCTTGGCATCACCGGCATTCTGCTGTTTAACGGCCTGCAGTTTTTCCAGGTCCTGGAAGGGACTGAGGAGGCACTTGAGTCGCTGTTCAGCGAAATCCAAAGCGACCCGCGTCATCGCGACGTAGTGGAGCTGATGCGCGATTACTCAGCCTACCGACGTTTTCACGGCACCGGAATGCGCATACTGGATCTCCGGCTGTTTGAAACCGATGGCGCGCTGGAGGAAATTCTGCGCTTTAGCACGTTTGGGGTCACCGAACCGGTCAACGACCGGATGTTCCGGCTGCTTAGCGCCTTCATTGCCGACGGCGGCCGCTATTGCCTGCCCGAGCCGCTGCAGCCCTCTCGCTGGATGATGATGCCCGCGTCAGGTACGGCCGCGCCGCAGCACCTGCCCGGTCAACCTTGCCAGTTTGCTCTGCAGGCTATTGTCGAGCCGGCTAAAAAGCGAGTTTCTTCCTTTGAGGCTCTGATCCGCAGCCCAACCGGCGGCTCTCCCGTGGAAATGTTTGCCGCCATTGCGGCGGAGGATCGCTACCGTTTTGATCTTGAAAGCAAAGCGTATGCATTCGCTCTCGCAGGCCAGCTGCCGCTCGGGAAACATCAGCTGGCGATTAACCTGTTGCCCGGATCGCTGTATCACCACCCTGACGCCGTAGGCTGGCTGATGGACAGCCTGCTGGCGGCCGGCCTCAGACCGGATCAGGTACTGATCGAGGTGACCGAGACAGAGGTGATCACCTGCTTTGACCAGTTCCGCAAGGTGCTCAAAGCCCTGCGCGTCGCGGGCATGAAGCTGGCCATCGACGACTTTGGCGCAGGTTATTCCGGCCTGTCGTTACTGACCCGTTTTCAGCCTGATAAAATCAAAGTGGATGCGGAACTGGTGCGCGATATCCATATTAGCGGCACCAAACAGGCGATTGTCGCCTCGGTCGTCCGCTGCTGCGAGGATCTTGGCATTACGGTGGTGGCTGAAGGTGTCGAAACCCTGGAGGAGTGGTGCTGGCTTCAGTCGGTGGGCATACGCCTGTTTCAGGGCTTTCTCTTTTCCCGACCCTGCCTTAACGGCATCGGGGAGATTTGCTGGCCGGTAGCGCGCCAGGCAATGGACCTGTAAGGCCGCGCCCCCGGGCATCGTCACTGCCAGTGGGCAAGCTTTTCGCTCAGCGCCGCCAGGGCATATCGTACCGCTTTCGCCACCACGGTCTCACAGTCGCCGGCAAAGCACATCCGTTTGGTTTCAGTCTGGCCGCGAAAATTCCAGGCAAACCATACCGTGCCGGCGGGGGTACCATCTTCCCCGCCCTCCGGTCCGGCGTAGCCGCTGACGGCGATGGCGATATCGGCCCCGGCGAGCGCCAGAATACCAGAGGACATCTCCTGAACGCAGGCTTCGCTGACGGCGCTGTGTACCGCCAGGGTTTCCGCGCGAACCTGCAGCACGTTGCGCTTGGCTTCATCGCTGAAGGTCACTACGCCGGTATCATAAAATGCCGCGGTATCCGCCTGGGCACAGAGCGCTGCCGCCAGATTCCCTCCGGTGCAAGACTCCGCCGTGGTCAGTCGCCAACCGCGCGCGATCAGCGCCCGAGCCACTTCAGCGGTTAGTTCATGCGTATTGTTTGCGTCGCTATCGATCTCGTCAGTCATTCTTCCTCCTCGCCGAAATTGAAAGAAATAGCAGACTCACTGCGTCTGCTAACAGAATAGCATATCGATTTCTTTGTCGTCGGGGGGCCATTTATATTTTCAGGGGGAAAGGATAAAGGCCCGCAGGGCGGGCCTTTAAGGTAACATCGTCGGAACAACGGTGAATCAAACTTTATGTTCTATCACGCGCCCCTGATTCTCGATCGCAATTTTACGCGGTTTTTCGCTCTCCGGGATTTCCTGGTGGATGGCTATTTTTAAGATGCCGCTATCCAGCTGCGCCTGATTAATTTGGGCGTGTTCAGGAAGAGAGAAACTGAGCTGGAAATTAGCGCGGCGGATACCTTTATAAATCCAGCGTTCACCGCTGTCTGTCGAGGCATCGGTTTCCTGGCGTTTCCCGGAAATATGCAGATTCCCCCCTACGGTTTCTATTTCCAGCTCATCATCTTTCCAGCCAGGCACGCTGACGCAGAGCAGGAAATTGCTGTCGTCGACTTTCTGTAAATCATAAGCCGGTAAAGTGCCCACCGGCGTATCGCCCGTTAACTGGCTGAAAAGACGGTCAATACGATTAAAGCGATCGGCAAAAAGAGAATCAGCAAATACCGGGAGTGCTGACAAGGTTTTGAGTGCCATAATTAACCTCCTGAATATTCATTCAAAAGCTCAACATAAAGGCAAGCATTGCTTGTCCGCTATATAAAATAATATCTAAGGCGCGTTTTTCAAGACCCGAAATAAAAAATTTTTCTTCGCCAGCCTCAGTGAAAAATAAGCATGCCGGTGGCGAAGTTACCCCCGCCCGACGGCGGGGGCTGTGGCGCTTCTGAGTCCCATAACTGATGCTGTTTAACATTCAATAAACAGAAGCGACATGTATATATAACTTGTTTAAGGGGATGTCAACGTCCGAATCGCTCCCCCTTTGCCGTCGTGTATTCTCCCCATGAACAGTGCGTTTAGCAACCCGGCTGCCTGTCAGGGTCCCCTTGCCAACAGCGGCGCTTCGACGTGGCATTCGCCTTGTTGCCGTCAACCGGACGCCGCTGGTGAAAATATACCCGGCCGGGTAAGGAACCTTTCATCCGACACCGTGCCTAATGATCTGCATACGCACTTTCTGAGGCACCGCCATGACCAGCATTTTTATCTCAACCACCCTGTTCGCCCTCTTCGCGTCGATGTTGATCGGCCTGGGAATGGTGTGGAAAAGCATTTCCAACAATCCTGATAACTGATTCTGTTGTACGCCGTTGCTGTTCACCCTCCGCAGCGGCGGGTCTACCCCGCCCCTTTTTATCAATGACCACCCAGGTTTCGCTCAGGCGCAATCTCCTCAAGGACCCGCGCCTGCAAAAGGTATTTTTGAAAAAGCAATTCATACAGTGAATAAGTAACTCTGATTAATATATTTGAGACCAGAATTAACGCATGCAATATAAGCAATTTAAGCAGTTTGTGCCAAATTAGCGGTCATGCCCGCGCAACGCTAAAAAATAAGCCATTGATTAATATACCATTAATTTTACTCGCCAGCTCAAAGTCCAAAATTAGACTTATTGCATTTGTTGATTATTAGAAATATCCTAAAGGCATACGCATTTAATGTTCTCCACTTTAAATGCATGACAACTTTCACGATCGCCATGACTATGCCTGATATTTTAATTAACACTGAAAACATATTTCTTAATCGCGGAATTTGCGAACTGCTTAGCGAGATCGCGAAAGAAGAACACATCCGTGAACCGTATTCCGTTGTGGACTGTTCCACAGATATATTAGATCCGATTGATATGCTGTTCACAGAAATGGCCGCTGGTGAACATTATCTATGCCACCCGTTTTTCAAAAAACTTCCTCCGCACACGTCTATTTTTATTTTCGTCGCCACCGACAGCGCTTTGCAGGTTGAACAGTTACCACTTTGTCTACGCGATGCCACTTTTATCAGCATGAACAGCGACTTGCGCCGCGTAAAAAATCAGATTGCAAAACGTCTGACGGAGTCGACAACATCTAGTTGCGGTGGGCTGGAAAAAGACAGCAGACGCTGTGTCAAATGCCCTCGGTTAACCTTGACCAAATCACAACTTTATATTATCAATGCGATCAGAACGGGAATGAACAATCAGCAGATAGCGCAAAAACTGGGCATCAGTCATAAGACGATCTTCTCTCACAAAATCAATATTATGAAAAAATTCCAAATAGCTACCAAACAAGAGTTAACGAGATTCTCATCTGTTGCTCTTGCGCTTTCCGCAGGAAGGATCGGTTAACGTCGGAATTTATTAAAGCGCATCTTCATTTTTCTTCTTTCTCTAACATAGGACAGGCCAAAAACAAAGATGTAAACAATAACACCACCGCCAGGACTAATAATAGTAAGTTACTCATAACAACCTTTTAAAAGATAAAGATGACTTTTTAAATAATAAGGGGTGGATATTTTCAAATACAACCCAGCGACAACCATTTCAAACAAAGGTAAAACTCTGTGCGATAATTCTGAAAGATAATAAAAAGAGTAAAAACGATTTCCTTTATCAGACAGGCGTTAGGGTAATAACGATGAAGCATAAACGGACAATGCCAGGCCTAACGCCCAGCGTGTACTGTCGCGACGTCAGGCAAGATGACGGCCTGAAATAATGGTCTACTAACGTGGAAGGAGCGTGGTATTTGGGCAGGTGAAAACACCGTTTTGCAGCTGATCTATACTGTTAGTCAGACATCACGCTGGAGGTGGCTATGTGCGGACGTTTTGCGCAAGCGCAAAGCCGGGAGGAATACCTGGCGCATCTCGTTGAAGCGGCCGAACGAGATATTGCCTGGGACCCGCCGCCTATCGGGCGCTATAACGTCGCGCCCGGGACAAAAGTTTTACTCCTCAATGAACGCGATGAGCAACTCCATTTCGATGCCGTTTACTGGGGCTATGCGCCAGGATGGTGGGATAAACCGCCGCTGATTAATGCCCGGGTTGAGACTGCAGCCTCCAGCAGGATGTTCAAGCCGCTGTGGGAGCACGGACGGGCGATCTGCTTCGCCGACGGCTGGTTTGAGTGGAAAAAGGAAGGAAATACAAAGCAGCCATACTTTATCCAGCGTAAGGATGGCCAGCCAATTTTTATGGCCGCGATTGGTCGGACTCCGTTCGAACGTGGGGACCATGCCGAAGGATTCTTGATCGTGACGGCCGCCGCCGATCGCGGTCTTGTCGATATTCATGACCGTCGGCCGTTGGTCCTGGCGCCTGAAGCCGCCCGGGAATGGATGAGGCAGGATGTCACCGGCGCGGAAGCGGCGGAGATAGCCAGCGACGGAGCCGTTTCCGCCGACGATTTTACCTGGCACCCGGTAACGCGGGCGGTCGGCAATGTGAAAAATCAGGGGCCCGAATTACTTGCCCCTCTCATCCCATGACAAACGTAATCAAAGCGGCGGATAACGCATCATGTTCAGCGAAGAGATAATTAAATTTTATACCGCCCTGGAGTAGTGCCGAACATCCGACGGAACAAGGCTATGAAGGCACTCACATTGTCATATCCCAGATCCAGCGCTATCGCCGTCACTGGCTTGCCGGCAGCCAGAAGCTCAAGAGCCCTGAGTAAGCGTATCCGCTGTCGCCATTCATTGAAGCTAAAACCCGTTTCGGCTCGGAATCGTCGCGTGAGCGTGCGTGATGACATGCCGGCCCAGGCTGCCCATTCTTCCAACCTGCGCCCGTCGTCCGGGTTTGCTGACAGCGCCTGCGCGATTCTGAGCAATCGGCTATCTTGCGGCATTGGAAGCCCAAGATTAACCCTGGGAAGGGAACCAATTTCATCAAGAATAACGCCAGCTAAACGTTTTTGGGACGCAGTAAGCTCTACACCTTGCCATGCAGCCGCTCGCGTTATCGCTTCACGCAGCAGATTTGTCATTGAGAGAACAGATGGCTTATCAGGTAGCTCGCCACAGGCTTTGGCAGAAACATAAACACTCCATCCTGAATATGGACCGTGCGAGCGCAGGCCGTGCGGAACACCTGGCGGTATCCAGACGGCATGTGTTGCCGGTACCACCCAGCGACAATCACCGCCATCGACCGTAAGTAGCCCACGTATGGCACCGATTAACTGCCCACAGCTGTGATGGTGACGTGGAGTCTCCCGTATTACCTCAGACTGACGTACCGCGACGAGTAAAGTGGGTCCCTGGGGTGAAAATACCGGTTCGAATGGAATCAATGGATCGTGCATATTGGCGTGTTTGAGGTGTTTAATGTCTTTTATACCGTACTGAAGCCAGTTAGTCGATTGTAAAGTATTCATCGCTTTCACAGAGGACTAACCATCAAAATGATTACTATTACTAGGGTATTGGATGACATTATCAACCACCAACAGATACCACTGGATCGGATACTCAGTCGCTATTTTAGTCCCGGTTATCGGCAGCGCACTGATAACAAGTGGGAAGGATTAGATGGCTTTGCTCAGCATGCGCGTAGACTCCGGGAAATTATCGCCTTCGCTAAAATTGAGTTACATGACGAACTTCGTAACGGGAATCTTTATGCCACAAGGCATCGCGTTCTGTGCACCAGGCGCAGCGGAGAAGAGGTGGACATGGAAGTTTATATGTTCGCTGAAATAGATGATTCCGGGCGCTTCATTCGTATCGAAGAAGCCACGTTAATGCTTAAAGGGAGAGAGAGCGATAGAGATTTAGGCAGCGTGAGGTAAAAGAAATATAAGGTTACGACTAGATCAGACAAAAAACCGGGCAGCGCGCCCGGTTATCTTGTCAGACTAAAATTGTCCTACGCACTCAACCCGCGATTTTTCAGCATCGGCTCAATCTGCGGATCGTGTCCGCGCCACTGGCGATACAGTTCAGCTAAATCAGTGCTGTTCCCGCGTGATAAAATCGCCTCACGGAAACGCTGACCGTTCTCACGGGTCAAACCGCCCTGCTCCACGAACCATTGATAGCCGTCGTCGGCCAGCATCTGGGTCCACAGATAGGCGTAATAGCCTGCCGCATAGCCGCCGCCGAAGATATGGGAGAAATAGCTGCTGCGATAGCGCGGGGGGACCGCCGCCAGATCCAGGTTCTCTTCCCGAAGCACCAGCTGCTCAAACGCGTCCACCTCCTCCGGTAATGCCGAGGTCGACAGGCTATGCCACCGCATATCGAGTAACGCAGCAGCCAACAGCTCGCTCATGTCGTACCCTTTATTGAAGGTTGCCGCACGCAACATATTGTCGCGTAGCGCCTGCGGCATCGGCTCCCCGGACTGGTAGTGCTTCGCGTAGTGGGCAAACACCTGCGGCTGGCTGGCCCAGTGTTCGAAGATCTGCGAAGGAAATTCGACAAAATCGCGCGGCGTATTGGTCCCCGAGAGACTGGCGTAGCGCTGGCTGGCGAACAGCCCATGCAGGGTATGGCCGAACTCATGAAACAGGGTGATCACCTCATCCCACGACAGCAGCGCGCTCTGCCCTGCCTGCGGACGGACGTAGTTGCAGACATTGTAGATAACCGGGCGCTGCGCGCGCAGAGTCGACTGTTCGACAAACACATCCATCCATGCGCCGCCGCTCTTTGAGTCACGAGCGTAGTAGTCACCGTAAAACAGCGCCATCCCTTCGCCGTTGTGATCGAAGATCTCCCAGACCCGCACATCCGGGTGATAGACCGGTATATCAAAGCGCTCAACAAAGCGCAGCCCAAAGAGCTGCGAGGCCGTCCAGAATACACCGTCGTGCAGCACCCGCTCGAGGGCAAAATAGGGTTTGAGCTGCGCGTCATCAATGGCATAGGCAGCCCGCCGCACCTGCTCGCTGTAGTAAAGCCAGTCCCATGCCGTCGCGCGAAAACCCCCGCCTTCGTTGTCGATCACCTGCTGGATGTCCGCCAGCTCTCGTTCCGCCCTCGCCCGCGCCGCCGGCGCTATCCGGCGCATAAAGCCCAATGCCTCCGCCGGGGAAGCCGCCATTTGATCGGTCAGCGCCCAGCTGGCGTAATCAGCGGCTCCCAACAGCTCAGCCTGCTGTGCGCGGATCGCCGCCAGCCGCAGTACCAGGTCACGCGTATCATGCTCATCGCCCTGCTGATTGCGGGTCCAGCCGGCGGCGAAGAGATTCTCCCGCGTTTGCCGGTCGCGCAGCGCAAGCAGCTGCGGCTGCTGGGTGGTATTGGTCAGCGTCAGCAACCAGCGGTCGCTAAGCCCTCTTTCACGCGCTGCGTCAGCCGCCGCCGCTATCTCCTCATCGCTCAGGCCAGCCAGTTGATGCCGGTAATCAACCACCAGGCTGCCGCTTTTTGCCGCTCCCAGCAGTCGCTGCTGGAACTGACTTTGCAGCGTAGCCGCTTCGGTGTTCAGTGCGCGCAGCGCCGCCTGCTGCTCGGGAGCCAGCGTCGCCCCGGCGTGAACAAAACGTTGCCACGTCAGGGTCAGGAGACGATAGGACTCGCTGTCCAGCGCCAGCGCGTCGCGCTGCTCGTAGACGCTGTTCACGCGCTGAAACAAGGCCGCATTAAGCCAGATGTCATTCCCCAGATCGGCGAGTTCGGCGGAAAATTGTTCATCCAGTGATTGAATATAAGGATTGGTATGGGCGCCAGCCATGGCGAAAAAGACCCGCGTCACCCGCGCCAGCAGCTGACCACTCTGCTCCAGCGCCTCGAGCGTGTTGGCGAAACTGGCCGGCTGCGGATTGTCGATAATAGCGCGAATTTCGGCCCGCTGCTGCCGGACGCCCTCATCAAACGCCGGGCGATAGTGGCTGTCGTCAATCACATCGAACGGCGGCGCCTGGTAAGGCAACGTACTGACGCTAAAAAAGGGGTTTCGTTCGGACATCTTTCTCTCCTGTACAGGCTAATGCTGTAAGATTAGGCCTCTCCTTAAGGGGTCGCAATGATTTCCGTTACCGGTCGCCGCCTGTGCGTGCTATGGTATGAAAACACAAAAAGCGTTGAGGAACAGTAAGATGATTATCATGGTCACCGGCGCCACCGCCGGTTTTGGTGAAAGTATTACTCGCCGTTTTATCGCTAACGGTCATAAAGTGATTGCCACCGGTCGTCGTGAAGAGCGCCTGAAGACGCTGAAAGACGAGCTGGGCGATAACCTTTATATCGCGCAACTTGACGTCCGCAACCGCGCCGCCATTGAGACGCTGATTGCTGACCTGCCCGCCGAGTGGCAGGCTATCGATGTGCTGGTGAACAACGCCGGCCTGGCGCTTGGTCTGGAGCCGGCGCACCGCGCCAGTGTGGAAGACTGGGAAGATATGATCGACACCAATAATAAAGGGCTGGTGTACATGACCCGCGCCGTGCTGCCGGGGATGGTTGAGCGCAATCGCGGCCATATCATCAATATCGGCTCTACGGCAGGCAGCTGGCCTTACGCCGGCGGAAACGTCTATGGGGCGACCAAAGCCTTTGTCCGTCAGTTTAGCCTCAATCTTCGTACCGACCTGCACGGCACCGCGGTGCGCGTGACCGACATCGAGCCGGGTCTGGTGGGCGGCACCGAGTTTTCTAACGTCCGCTTTAAGGGCGATGACGCTAAAGCCGAAAAAGCTTACGAAAATACCCAAGCGCTAACGCCGGAAGATGTGACCGAGGCGGTCTGGTGGGTCGCCACCCTGCCGAAACATGTCAACATCAACACCCTGGAGATGATGCCGGTGAGTCAGAGCTTTGCCGGACTCAGCGTTCACCGTCAGGGCTAACCGTCAGCCACCCGGCCTGCGGGCCGGGTATGGGCGGAAACGCAAAAAACGCGTAAAATAGTGCGCATAACCCCCTAAAAAGTAACCATCAATGGCCGCAGAATCGCAACTGAATCCGACGCAACCCGTCAATCAGCAAATTTATCGCATCCTCCGCCGGGATATCGTTCACTGCCTGATCCCGCCTGGTACACCGCTGTCGGAGAAAGAAGTCTCCGTGCGTTTTGCGGTGTCTCGTCAGCCGGTGCGCGAAGCCTTCATTAAGCTGGCGGAAAACGGACTTATCCAGATTCGTCCCCAGCGCGGTAGCTACGTCAATAAAATCTCATTGTCGCAGGTGCGTAATGGTTGCTTCGTCCGCCAGGCGATTGAGTGCGCGGTGGTTCGCCGTGCCGCCGGCATGATTAACGAAGAGCAACTTTATCAGCTGGAACAGAATCTTCACCAGCAGCGTATTGCCGTTGATCGGCAGCAGTTAAACGACTTTTTCCTGCTCGATGATGAATTTCACCAGAAGCTGTCGATTATCGCCGACTGTCAGCTGGCCTGGGAGACGGTGGAAAATATTAAAGCCGCCATCGATCGCGTCCGCTATATGAGTCTGGACCATGTCACCTCTCCGGAGATGCTTCTGCACCAGCATCATGAGATTTTCACCGCGCTGGAAAAACGCGATGCCGAGGCGGTAGAAAAAGCCATGAGTATCCATTTGCATGAAATCAGCGAATCCGTACTGCTGATTCGCCAGGAGAACCGCGACTGGTTTAGTGAAGAATAAGAGTCAGACGGCTGCCGGCATGGCCGACGCAGCCGTCCTCATTGAAGGGATTATCTAACGACCAATACCGGCGTTTTGGCGTAGCGCAGAATTGACTCGGCGTTGGAGCCCAGCAGATGGGTGGAGATCCCTGGTTTGCGGGAACCAATCACAATGACATCGAACTCTTCGTTGTTACTGATAGCCAGAATTTCGTCACGCACGTTGCCAAAGACTACGCGGGTATGGATCCGCGTCATGGGGATGGCGAACAGTCGCGCCACCTCGCGCATTTTTTTCTCCGACTCTTCTTCCATATAGGCTTCAAACTTACGAATATCCGCCGTAAAACCGCGCAATAGCGAACGGCTGCTGTTCGGCAGAACGTTGAGCAAGGTGATCTCGCCATTTTCGGCCGAAGCGAGAAATTCCGCGTGACGCACCGCTTTATCGCTTAAATCCATTTCAAAGACATCAACAGGCAATAAAATTTTTTTATACATGGCCCGTACTCCTTTTGCAGAGAAAGTTCTTTTTCAATAACTTAACTATGCCATTATTGCGGTGAAATACCAGCCATTGTTCGGAAAAATAACAGCTAATTATCTTTAGTAAATCAGGGAAATATAGAGTTATGTATAGACATTGCGTTCGATCATATTCTGCGTCTGCTAAAACCGATCGCTAGCAAAAAATAGACATCAGCGGAGTATCGTAGAAATAACTGAAGAGCCGGTGTCGACCCCGGGACCGACACCGGAAAAAGATTATTGCGCGGCGGCCCACGCGGCGACGGTAGCTTTAGCCCCCTGCCGCTGCAGCGCTAAGTAGGCGCGGGTCACCGCCGTGACAAAGCGTAACTCCTGCGGCAGTTCGACGCCGAAAATCGCCTCAATACCCAGCAGCGCTTTGACTCGCGCTTCGCCATCGGCGCTGGCAGCCACCGCTTGCTGGATAACCGGCAACAACGGGTCGCATATCTCGATTGCCTGGCCCGCATCGTCAACGCCGCCAACGTAGCGCATCCACCCTGCCACGCCCAGCGCCAGCAGTGTAAAATCACGCTGATGCACCAGATGCCAGCGTATTGAGTCCAGCATGCGCTGGGGCAACTTCTGGCTGCCGTCCATGGCTATCTGCCAGGTGCGGTGCTTCAGCGCCGGATTGCAGTAACGGTCAATCAGCAAACTGGCATAGCGTGACAGATCCACCCCCTGCACCTTCAGCGTTGGTGCCTGTTCGTCCAGCATCAACGACAGCGCCGCGCGACGGTAGTTATCGTCCTGCATACAGTCGTTGATATGCTGATAACCGGCCAGATAGCCGAGATAAGCGAGGAACGAATGGCTACCATTGAGCATTCTCAGCTTCATCTCTTCGAAAGGCACCACGTCGGCGACCAGTTCCGCTCCCGCTTTCTCCCACTGCGGACGTCCGGCAACAAAGTTATCCTCAATCACCCACTGACGGAAAGGTTCGCAGGCCACCCCGGCCGGGTCGCGAACCCCGGTCAGCTGGGTAATTTTATCGAGGGTTTCGGCAGTCACCGCCGGGACAATCCGGTCCACCATGGTCGACGGAAAGGTGACATTCTGCTCTATCCATGCGGCAAGATCCTCGTCTAAAGCCCGGGCGTAGGCGCAGACGACGTTGCGCATCACGTGACCATTTTCCGGCATGTTATCGCAGGACATCACGGTAAAAGCAGGCAGGCCGGCCGCCCGGCGGCGAGATAAGGCCTCCACCACTACCCCCGCCGCCGATTTTGGCTGGTGCGGGTTATGCAGATCGGCGGCGATCAGCGGGTGATCGAGCTGCAGTTCGCCGCTGGCTGGCGAATGGCAATAGCCTTTCTCAGTAATCGTCAGGGAGACAATGGCCACCTGTGGCTGACACATCGCCGCCAGCACCGCTTCGAGACCATCAACCCCGGCGTGCAGCGCCTGCTTCACCACACCAACCACGCGCGCGGTCCAGGCGTCGGCGGACATTTCGGCGACGGTATACAGCAGATCCTGCTGCTGGAGATCGGCGATCTGCTGCTCGCCGCCAATCAGATTAACTTCGGTGTAGCCCCAGTCGCTGCCGTGCTCGCTGGCCAGTATATCGGCATACACAGCCTGATGAGCGCGATGAAACGCGCCAAAACCAAGATGAACGATACGGGGGATCAGTGCGCTGCGATCGTAGGTCGGCAGCGTGGCGTTAGCGGTTAAGAGGGTGTTTTCCATGATGACTCTCGTTGTTATGTAGCCCATCAACCATTCTCGGGGAGAACTCTCGAGGAGAATGCCTTTGTGCCTCAACCATCTCACGCAATTGGTATAACATCTTTGATTTCTGTCAACTACCATACAAGAAGATCTCGCCTGATAAAGCACGGGGCACGTGGCTGCAATCGCCGCAGTGACAGGATAGCGCAGGAGAAGAACATGGCGGCCGCGCGTCCCTGCGGGCCTGCTGTTGACGAATCGCCGAGCGTTGTTAATCGATGCGAGTTTTGACGATAAAGAAGTAGCACAGCGCCCCGGCAAAGGTCACCCCGGCGGCGATCACCAGCGCCAGATTGAAAGAGTGAGTCGTATCCACTACCCAGCCGGTCACGATCGGCGCGAAGGAGGCAAACACAAAGCTGCCGAAGTTCTGGATCGCCGCCACCGAAGCCACTTTATGCTCCGCCACCATTACCTGCACCAGCCCCCAGGCGGACGTCCCGGCAAAATGAACGCAAAACAGCGCCATGGAGATAAAAGCCACCGCCTGGGCTGGCGTGGACGATTGCACCACCAGCAAGGTGCCCAGCGCCGACAGCACCAGACCGATAACAATCGCCGTTTTGCGGGTTTTCGCCTGATCGTAGCCTCTGCGCGCCAGGGCATCGACCACCAGGCCGTTGACCCACATCCCCACCGCCGCGGCAAGAAACGGGATCGCCGCCACCCAGCCGGTACGGGCCAGGCTTAACCCCTGCTGCGCCTGCAAATAGCCGGGTAACCAGGCGATATACAGCCAGCCGGTGTAGTTCACACCGGAAAAGCCGAGGATCATCCCCCAGGTAGTCCGCCGTTTAAACAGAGCCAGCCATTCGCTAAACTTCAGCGCCGGGCGGGCCGCCTCCTCACTGGCCAGATACTGCTGCTCCTCCTCCTGCAGAGTAAACTGCCGACGGTTACGGTAGCCCACATACCAGCACAGGCCGACCACGATCCCGGCTAAACCAATCACCACAAACATCGTTCGCCAACCCCAGGCCAACTGCATGATGACCAGGGCCGGCGGGGCGATAGCCTGGCCCAGCACCGTCGAGGAGTTGAATATTCCCACCGCCGTGCCGCGCTCTCTTTGCGCATACCAGTCGTTGATCGATTTCACGCCGGCTGGCATAAACGGCGCTTCGCCGATCCCGAGGCCAATGCGCAGCAGAATAAAATGCGAGAACGAATTGACCATCCCGGTCAGGGCCTGCATTGCGGACCAGAAAATCAGCCCGGCGCCCAGCACAATCCGTGGCCCCAGGCGATCCAACAAAATACCGGAGGGCAGTTGCGCGAAGCCGTAGGAGAGCGAAAAGGCGGAGAGCAGCACCCCGAACTCGGTGGCGCTAAGGCCCAGGTCGGCGCGTATCGCCTCCCCGGCGACGCTCAGCGAAGAGCGGTCAAGAAAGTTGACGATACCGGCGATAAACAGCAGCGTCAGGGTGATCTTCTGCACCCGACGGATGCGTAACGGCGTCGCCCCGGTCCGGGCGGCAAGAGTCTCGATAGCCATCGTTGTTCCTTACAGAGTCATATGAAATAGGATGTCTGATAAGTAAGGCAACAGGTCGACTACCATACAAGAATTAGGGTTGAAAAAAGCGGCAGGGATCACACATGACGGGCTTAGGCCCGTCCCCACCCCGCCACGATGATTAGCATGCCGCACAGGGCGATGGCCGCGCCCGCCCAGTCATAATGGGTTAATTTGACCCCATCAACGACCCGCAGCCAGAGCAATGCGGTACAAACGTACACCCCACCGTAGGCGGCATATACCCGCCCGCTGGCGGCCGGATGGAGCGTCAGGAGCCAGACGAATAGCGCCAGCGCCAGGGCGGTGGGGATCAGCAGCAGCGGCGTTGCCCCGCGCTTGAGCCATAGCCACGGTAGATAACAGCCGACGATTTCACACAGAGCGGTAGCAAAGAACAGCAGCGTTGTTTTGAGCATTAAAAGATTCGTAAAAGAGACAAAGCGTTGAACCATTCTACGCGATAATGGCCTCTGCCCCACGCTGTTTTGCCGGCTATGCCCGACAAAAGAGCTGTAGTAAACTGAACCTGAGGGTTAACCCATCACTTAAAGGAAATCGTGATGAACATGACACTGAACAAACGCTGGTGCCTGACCGCCATTCTGGCGTTAAGCGCTGTGGTCTACACCTCCAGCTCCTATGCCGCCACCGACCGGCTGGTGATTGAATCTGGCGACAGCGCGCAGAGCCGTCAGCAGGCGTCGATGGAAAAAGAGCAATGGAACGACACCCGCAGCCTGCGCCAGAAGGTGAACAAACGGGCGGAAAAAGAGTGGGATAAAGCCGATGTCGCTTTCGACGCGCAGGATAACTGCCAGAAGAGCGCCAACGTCAATGCCTATTGGGAGCCAAACACCCTGCGCTGTCTTGACCGTCGCACCGGCCGCGCGATCAATCCCTGAGCCGCTCCCTGACCACGCTGGCGCCTGCGGGCGCCGCCTTTCTGTAATCCCTTTCCGTTTTGACCACAGGAATCTCCATGACCGACGCGCTACACGTCAAACTCCGCCCGCTTGAGCGCGAAGATTTGCGCTTCGTCCACCAGCTCGATAACAACGCCAGCGTCATGCGCTACTGGTTTGAAGAGCCGTACGAGGCCTTCGTTGAGCTCTCCGATCTGTACGACAAACATATTCACGATCAAAGCGAGCGCCGCTTTGTCATCGAATGCAATGGCGATAAAGCCGGACTGGTGGAGCTGGTTGAAATCAACCATGTGCACCGCCGGGCCGAGTTCCAGATCATCATCTCCCCCGACTTCCAGGGAAAAGGTCTCGCCACCCGCGCCGCACGCCTGGCGATGGACTATGGCTTTACCGTGCTCAATCTGTATAAGCTGTATTTAATCGTTGATAAAGAGAATGAAAAAGCGATCCATATTTACCGTAAGCTCGGCTTTATGGTCGAGGGTGAACTGATCCATGAGTTTTTCATTAACGGCGAGTACCGCAACACCATCCGCATGTGCCTGTTCCAGCACCAGTATCTGGCCGAGCACAAAACGCCCGGGCCGTCCCTGCTAAAGCCGACGGCTCAGTAATAATCGATACGGTTTTTAATGGTGTAGTGGCGGGTCAGCGGCGGCTGGACGCTTTCATCGACCACCTGCAGCTCACAGCTCAGCGGATTGTCGTGATCGTCGTAGTCGCAGGTCTGACGCACCGTGCCCAGCGTGCGATCGTTGAAGGTGCTGATGGCGGTATAGTCCAATTTCTTACGCGGATCCTTTGACGGCGTTGAGGCGACGGTAAATCGCTCCTCTTTGGCGGTGGTGGTTTTTCCCAGCGGATAGCCATCGCTGTCATAGCGGTAGGTGGCGGTGGTCTCTTTGCCGCGTGCGTTGATAATAAAACCGTTATCATCCGTCTCCCAACTCACCCCGGCGGCAGGCATCTCCGCCAGCTGACACTTGCCCTGCAGGCGCAGCCGCTTCTCGTGGGTGCGCCCGTCGACGTAATAGTTGGCGTCCAGCAGCAGCGTGGCGCCGGTTTTGTTCTCCACATCTTCCAGGGTCAGCAGATCGAAACACCCTTCCCTGGAGAGCTGAGCGCTCACCTTCTTGACCACCACATCGTGTTCATCCAGCAGCGTCTGGCTAAAATCTTTCACCGGCCCGCGCAGGGGATCAAACTCAAACTCATTGGAAAAACTCGCCATCTCCGGGGTGAAGGCGTCCGGGGCGCTTTTACGGTCGCATGCCGTCAGCAGCAGCGCTGCCGGGATCAGCCAATACAATCTTTTCACAGACGATTCCTTTTGTGTACATCCGATCATATTAGCAAATACAATTGTTTACACCAGTTCTGCTATGCTTAAATCTGGATAACATCGATAAGGAGCGTAAGATGAAACTATCCCTCTGCACCGGCGCTGCGCTACTGCTGTGCTCCACGGCCGTACTGGCGGCTCCCGACTCCTGTGAACGGGTCAAAAGCGACATCCAGCAGAAGATCATCAACAATGGCGTACCGGAAACCGCCTTCAGCCTGGCCATTGTGCCAAACGATCAGGCAGACCAGCCCGGGGTTCAGGTGGTCGGTCATTGCGCCAACGACACCTTCAAAATCACCTATACGCGTAACAGCGACAGTCCCGCCGAAAACGACGCTCAGTAAGCCCTCTTCGGTTTCAAATGAAAGATCTTATCCCTGCATTGACCAGGGATAAGGTCTACTGGCTACCCATAACGTATTATCGCTCACCCCTGCGTCTGTTAATGACGTGGCGGTCCTTCTCCGCACAGCATAACTATCATGGAGTGAGCAATGTCGAATCAGGAATCTCCCGGCGGCGTCAGCCGACGCGCGCTACTAAAATCTACAGCCCTCGGCTCCCTGGCGCTGGCCGCCGGCGGGCTGACCCTGCCCTTTACGCTGCGCCGCGCCGCGGCGGCGGTACAACAGGCTACAGGCGACACAACCCGCATTGTCTGGGGCGCCTGCTCGGTTAACTGCGGCAGCCGCTGCGCCCTGCGGCTGCACGTGCGTGATGATGAAGTGGTTTACGTCGAAACGGATAACACCGGCGACGACCGCTACGGCGACCATCAGGTCCGCGCCTGCCTGCGCGGGCGTTCGATTCGCCGGCGCATCAATCATCCGGATCGCCTTAACTATCCCATGAAGCGCGTCGGCAAGCGCGGAGAAGGCAAATTTGTCCGCATCAGCTGGCAGGAGGCGCTGGATACCCTCGCCGACCGCCTGAAGAGCGTGGTAGCGCAGTATGGCAACGAAGCCGTATACATTAACTACTCTTCAGGGATCGTCGGCGGCAACATCACCCGTTCGTCGCCTTCCGCGTCGCCGGTGGCGCGTTTAATGAACTGCTACGGCGGCTCGCTTAACCAGTACGGTACCTACAGTACTGCGCAGATTGCCTGCGCCATGCCCTACACCTACGGCAGTAACGACGGCAACAGCACCTCGGATATTGAAAACAGCAAGCTGGTAGTGATGTTCGGCAACAATCCGGCGGAGACCCGGATGAGCGGCGGCGGCATTACCTGGTATCTGGAGCAGGCCCGCGAGCGCTCTAACGCGCGAATGATCGTCATCGATCCGCGCTACACCGATACCGCCGCCGGTCGGGAAGATGAGTGGATCCCCATTCGCCCCGGCACCGACGCCGCGCTGGTGGCCGGTATCGCCTGGGTGTTGATTAACGAAGATCTGGTGGACCAGCCTTTCCTTGATAAATACTGCGTTGGCTACGACGAGAAAACGCTCCCGGCCGGGGCGCCGGCGAATGGTCATTACAAAGCCTATATCCTCGGCGAGGGCGACGACGGGATCGCTAAAACGCCGCAGTGGGCCTCGCGTATTACCGGTATCCCCACCGAGCGCATCATTAAGCTGGCGCGCGAAATCGGCATGAGCAAGCCGGCCTACATTTGCCAGGGCTGGGGGCCCCAGCGCCAGGCCAACGGCGAACTCACCGCCCGGGCGATCGCCATGCTGCCGATCTTAACCGGCAACGTCGGCATCAACGGCGGCAATAGCGGCGCCCGCGAATCAACCTACACCATCACCATTGAGCGCCTGCCGGTGCTGGAAAACCCGGTGAAGACCGCCATCTCCTGCTTTACCTGGACCGACGCCATCGCGCGCGGTCCAGAGATGACCGCCAGCCGCGATGGCGTACGCGGAAAAGAGAAGCTGGATGTGCCGATCAAGTTCCTGTGGAACTACGCGGGCAACACCCTCATCAACCAGCACTCCGACATCAATAAGACCCACGAAATTCTGCAGGATGAAAGCAAGTGCGAAACCATTGTGGTTATCGACAACTTTATGACCTCGTCGGCGAAATACGCCGACCTGCTGCTGCCCGACCTGATGACCGTTGAGCAGGAGGATATCATTCCTAACGATTACGCCGGCAATATGGGCTATCTGATTTTTATTCAGCCCGCCACCTCAGCGAAGTTCGAACGCAAACCGATTTACTGGATCCTAAGCGAAGTGGCGAAACGGCTCGGCGACGACGTGCATCAACGTTTTACCGAGGGGCGTACCCAGGAACAGTGGCTGCAGTATCTGTACGCCAAAATGGTGGCGAAAGATCCGGCGCTGCCGGCCTACGAGGATCTGAAGCGAATGGGCATCTACAAGCGCAAAGACCCGAACGGCCACTTCGTCGCCTATCGCGACTTCCGGCGCGATCCTGAAGCGCATCCGCTCAAAACCCCGTCCGGCAAAATTGAAATCTACTCCAGCCGACTCGCAGAGATTGCCGCCCGCTGGCAGCTGGAGAAAGACGAAGTTATCAGCCCGCTGCCGGTCTACGCCTCCACATTTGAAGGCTGGGACGATCCGCTGCGCAGCCAGTATCCGCTGCAGCTGTTTGGTTTCCACTATAAAGCGCGCACCCATTCCAGCTACGGCAACGTTGATGTATTACAAGCGGCCTGTCGCCAGGAAGTATGGATCAATCCGCTTGACGCGGAAAAACGCGGGATTAAAAACGGCGATATGGTGCGCGTTTTTAATCAGCGCGGCGAAGTCCGTCTTCCGGCGAAAGTGACGCCACGCATCATGCCGGGGGTCTCGGCGATGGGCCAGGGCGCCTGGCACGACGCCAATATGACCGGAGATCGGATCGACCATGGCGCCTGCATGAATACCCTGACCACCCACCGCCCGTCACCGCTGGCGAAGGGGAATCCACAGCATACCAACCTGGTCGATATCGAGAAGGTTTAAGGAGTAAACCATGAGCACGCAATATGGATTCTTTATCGACTCCGCTCGCTGTACCGGATGCAAAACCTGCGAGCTGGCCTGTAAGGACTACAAGAACCTGACTCCGGAGGTCAGCTTCCGCCGGATCTATGAGTATGCCGGCGGCGACTGGCAGGAGGACAACGGCGTCTGGCAGCAGAACGTGTTTGCCTATTACCTCTCCATCGCCTGTAACCACTGTGAAGATCCGGCCTGCACCAAGGTCTGTCCGAGCGGCGCGATGCATAAGCGCGAAGACGGTTTTGTGGTGGTCAACGAAGAGGTATGCATTGGCTGCCGCTACTGCCATATGGCCTGCCCGTACGGCGCCCC